>JANPGT010000560.1:0-2162 GCA_031424135.1 Chitinophagaceae bacterium | reverse complement strand
AGAAGCGAAGGCTTACTGAAGTTTGCCGAGACCTACCGCAACCTGAATAAGATCACCACGTTGAACCTGAAGAAAGTGTACGTAAGAAATTTATTTGAAAACCTGCACCACCTGATGCAGCCTACACTGGAACAGAAAAATATCGATCTTGAAATTATATTGAAGGACACCGACCTGCAGCTGGAAGCAGATACCAACCTGCTGGAGCAGGTATTGATCAACCTGCTGGTAAATGCCATAGAAGCAGTAAAAGAAAAAACTGAACCCCGGATTATCTTATCAGCGTATACAGCCAATAATAAAAAAATCATTGTAAAGGTAACAGACAACGGTACCGGCATGACGGAAGAAGTGCTGGACAAAATTTTCATCCCTTTTTTCAGCACCAAAAAGCATGGCAGCGGCATCGGGTTAAGCCTTTGCAAGCAGATTATGATGCTGCACAAGGGTACCATGCAGGTACAGAGCACAGAAGGAGAGGGGACATCTTTCCTGCTGCAATTTTAGCACTGCCGGCAGCTATTTATTTCATTCATTGCGATGGCAAAATCCCGGCAGCCCAGTTGATAGCGTAAAATGATTTCAGGTATTTCACCAGCAGTTCCACGTGTTTTTGTTGTAATTCCAGCAGTTTGGCTTCACGGGTGTTTACAAGGAAAAGGCTGCTTTCACCCTGCTTTAATTTTAATTCCTCGTTGCGCAGTAGTTGCTGGTAATTTACAAGTAGCTGTTGTGTGGTGGTTAATTGTTGCCTGAGCGTATAATTATCGTTGTAATAACTGCGAATCTTATTGGTAATTTGTCTTTGCTTGTCTGCCAGCGCAAGTGTGTTTTCTTTTATTTTTAGTTTTGCCTGTTGGTACGCGCCCCTGCTTTCACGCAGCAAGAGGGGCATTTTAAAGCTGATGCCCCATTTGTAATTGTTTTGCAGCAGTGCCGCGTTCAGTCCCTTTAATGCATAATAATCTTTGCTCAACAGGTTGGCCCGCAAATTAAGTTCCGGAAGCAATCCCTGGAATTTCAACCTTTTTTCCACCTGCAAAATGTTAAGTTTGTTTTCATAAATGCTCACGGCAGGATGCTGTGCGACAGCCTGGTCAATCAAAGATTCCATATTGGGGGGCGGCGATACCTGCAGCAGGGCCGCTGTATCAGGTACATATTTTGAAGACAAAAACCAGGGATCTTCACCCGGCTGCCAGAGGTAGGCAGCCAGGCCAATAGTTGTTTCATTTAACTGCTGCCGGGCACTTAGTTGTTGCAGCAGGTATTGCTGCCATTGTGTGTAGGCTTCTATAGTGTCCATTACCGCCCTGTCGCCATTTTGCCAGGCAGTCTTTACAAGTTGCAGCCGCGCCAGCGATGTGCGTATATATTTTTCATACAGATGATATTGTTGATAAGCGCCCACCCACTGCCAGTAGCCAGTGTAAGCCTCCAGCAGCAGATCATTCAGAATGGCCAGCCTTTCCTGTTCGCTGAAGGTTACAAATATTTTTGCCTGCTGCATGCCAGCCCTGTATTTGTCCATTAACAGTCCCTTTGCAAGCGGCAGCTCCGCGCCCAGGTAACTGGTTTTTCCTGTAGACGCTTCAGGGCTGATATTATTTCCGCCATTGTTTTCAATACCTGTTTTAATGGCTATTCCGGCAACAGTCTGTATCTTAAGCTCCGGGTTATTGTAGAAATAATAATTTTTACCATCAAAGGTCTTGCGGCTGTTTTCCATCTGCAATACAGGATCAAATGCGCCACCGGCAGAAAGCAGTGCGGCATTGGCCATATCAACTTTCAGCGCAGCCTGCCGCGCAACAGGGTGGTATAATTTTACCAGCTGAAGAAATGCTTCGGGAGTCAGCACATCGGGGCTATTGGGTTGCGCTACCAGTGGCATATGATAGAGCAGCAATAAAAATATTTTAATAACGCATTTCATGATTCCGTTTTTCTGCGGGTTTATGGCTGTTTCTTTATCTTATCATTGTTTGATACGTAATATTCAGGCGGAAAGCCGTTGATATGGCGCCACAGTTCATAATAGACCCGAACATCTTTTAACAGAGAAATGCCGTTGGCCCCGCCTCCAACTCTTAGCCTTTTTGGCCAGGGCCTGTCTTCCGGATCTTCAGTTACCAGTACGCGGAACTTTCCATCCGTACCTG
>JANPGT010000559.1:0-4365 GCA_031424135.1 Chitinophagaceae bacterium | reverse complement strand
TTGGTTCGCTCTCGACCGATGTGCTCACGCTGACGTTTAACTCCATGAGCAAGAGCTACCGTGCTTGTGGCTACCGCGCAGGCTGGCTGGTGGTGTCGGGTGACAAACGCGGCGCGAAGGACTATATCGAGGGGCTGAATATGCTGACCTCGATGCGGCTGTGCGCTAATGTGCCAGGCCAGATGGGCATTCAAACGGCGCTGGGCGGCTATCAAAGCATCAAAGATTTGGTGAATGTTGGCGGGCGCCTGCGCCGTCAGCGCGATATTGCCTATGAACTCATCACGGCGATCCCTGGCGTGACGTGCAATAAGCCCAGCGCGGCGATGTACATGTTCCCGCGCCTCGATCCTGAGATGTACCCGATTGAAGACGACCAAGCGTTTATCCACGAGCTCTTGCAGGAGACCAAGGTGTTGTTGGTGCAAGGCACGGGCTTTAACTGGATCGACAACAACCATTTCCGCATTGTGTTTTTGCCTTACGAAGACGATTTGCGCGAAGCGATTACGCGCATTGCTAAGTTTTTAGAGAGCTATCGGAAGCGGCACGCGAAATAATTATTACGAAAGAAAAAAAGAAGAATGAAAGCACAGAACTCCCAATCTCTTATGAGGTCAAAAAATAAATCATGCAGTTCACGGGCATTGGCAGAATCCAGGTTGCCGGAAGGTTCGTCTGCAAAAATAATCTTGGGTTGGTTTACCAGGGCACGTGCCACGGCTACCCTTTGCTGCTCTCCGCCAGAAAGCTGCTGCGGCTTGTTTTCCATGCGGTCTGCCAGGCCCAGCAGTTTCAGCAGGCTGGCAGCCCTTTCGGCCACTTCCTTTTTGCCCCTGCCAGCAATCCAGCCAGGAATACTCACATTTTCAAGGGCGGTAAATTCCGGCAAAAGATGGTGAAACTGGAAGACAAAGCCAATATTCCGGTTGCGGAAAGCTGCCAGCTCCCGTGCACGCATATCGCTGAGCCGCTGCTGATTAATAGTAACATTGCCGCTGTTGGGCCTGTCTAGCGTGCCCAGTATGTGCAGCAGGGTGCTTTTACCGCTGCCGGAAGGCCCTACAATACTGGCTATCTCTCCCTGTTTGATATGAAGGCTCACTCCCCTTAACACTTCCAGCTGTCCGTATGACTTATGTATCGCTTCCGCTGTTAACATGCTTTTAATGACTTATCCCGTTAAAATACGAACCTACAATTTTATTCGTTTAAACAACCGGCAGGGCTGAATTTAGCCCGTTAAAATGGTGAAAAACTACATTTGGTTAATCAGTATTAACCGTTACATTTGCCGAAAATTAAAGACATTCAACAATGTTCTGGACACTTGAACTAGCATCCTACTTAGAAGACGCACCCTGGCCAGCCACCAAGGACGAGTTGATTGACTACGCTATCCGTAGCGGAGCACCTATTGAAGTAGTTGAAAACCTGCAGGAACTGGAGGACGAAGGTGAAATATATGAAGCGATAGATGATATCTGGCCTGATTACCCCAGCCAGGAAGATTTCTTCTTTAATGAAGACGAATATTGATTTCGTAAGCAATTACGAAACCATTCACCTATAAATTAAAAAACCGTGCATAGCAATATGCGCGGTTTTTTAATGTCCTGTATAAATACGCCTGCTTATAAAGTATTTGCTGAAATCCAGCATGGCGGCAACCGGCCTCATAAAAATGGCGTTAAGAAATTTACTGTATGAAGCGTTAAGCAGCGAACACGAATAGCTTTGTTCAAATGCTGGTACATATATTGGTTGAAAAAAGATATGGCGCTCACCGGAGCATTGTTCGCTGTAGCGGAATACAGTAAATTTTAGCCATTTTTATGAAGCCTTGATTTTTTGTTACTTTTTTATCAAGAAAAAAGTAAGGTGTCGCCTATTCCACTCCCAGCTTTAACATCACCTCATTGCTCACCCCCGTAGAAGAGTAGCCGCCATCATGAAATAAATTCTGCATGGTTACCATACGCGTTAGATCAGAAAACAGGGTGATGCAGTAATCAGCGCAGGACTCCGCACTGGCATTGCCCAGCGGCGAAATGGCATTGGCGTAATCAAAAAAATCACCAAAGCCTTTTACGCCGCTGCCGGCCGTGGTTTTGGTGGGCGATTGCGACACGGTATTGATGCGCACTTTTTTTGCCAGCCCGTAGTGATACCCGAAACTGCGGGCAATGGATTCCAGCATAGCTTTAATATCGGCCATATCTGTATAAAAAGGATAGGTGCGCTGCGCCGCTGCATACGTAAGCGCCACTACACTCCCCCACTCGCTAATGGCGTCCAGTTTTTTTGCCACTGCCAGCATCTTGTGCAGAGACATGGCCGATACATCAATACCCTTCATGAAATAGTCGTAGTTGGATTCTGTGTAAGGCACATTCTTACGGATGTTAACACTCATGCCGATGGAATGCAGCACAAAATCAATTTTTCCGCCCAGTACTTCCTGCGATTTTGTAAACAGCGTGGTCAGTTCCTCCACGCTGGTAGCATCTGCGGGAATGATTTCTGCCTTTGTTTTTTCAGCCAACACTTTTATCTGCCCCATACGCATGGCAATGGGCGCATTGGTGAGCACAAAACTGGCGCCTTCTTCATACGCCTTTTCGGCAACTTTCCAGGCAATAGAATTTTCATCCAGTGCACCGGTGATAATGCCACGTTTTCCTTTTAAAAGATTATACGCCATAATGCTGTTTTACATGATTGGTTGGAGGTCAAAAATAAGAACTTATTACAAGTGGGGTGGAAACAGCCATAAAATAACACGCACTGCTGCATATACACCCGCAAATACCATGGTCATACCAGTGAGTAAATACAAGAGCAGCCTGGCAAAAGAATCACGCGGCCTGATAAACAATTGCAGGTAACGGTTCAGCCACCAGGCCAGCGCCATGCATAGCAGCAGTATAAAAAATACGGGAAAAGAGATGTTTTTCATATTTAATAATCCTTTGGTGCGTGAGACACGCACCATGGCAGCAGGAGAATATAAAAATGCTTCCGGCCAGAGAGAAAAAGTGACACAATGCCCGGCAGAGAATAATTACCATGGACAACTTTTGATGCAGCAAATCCGAAACTGCCAGGGTGCGTGTCTCACGCACCGTATACTAATTCCCCAGCATCTCCCTGGCATTCTCCAGTGCAGCAGCGGTAGGTTTCTCCCCACTCAGCATACGCGCAATAGCAGTAATGCGTTCATCCTGTGTAAGCAGGCGGATATTTGTTTTGATGGCATCACCCTTTATTTCCTTGTACACAAAGAAATGCGCATCTGCCCTGCCGGCAATCTGTGGTTGGTGCGTAATGGAAATCACCTGGCGTTTAGCAGCCAGCACTTTCATAATAATACCTACCTGCCTGGCTGCCTCGCCGGAGATGCCGGTATCTATTTCATCAAAAATAAGCGTTGGAAGATCCAGCGATTCTGCTACCAATGACTTAATGCAGAGCATCAGCCTGCTGAGCTCCCCACCCGATGCTACTTTGCGTATGGGTTCAAAGCGGTTACTCTTATTGGCATCAAAAAGAAAATCAATTTTATCTGCACCGTATTCATTCAGCGCAGCAGCATCCATTACCTGTATATCTGCTTTCAGCCTTGCATTGGGCATACCCACCTGCAACAGCAGCGCATTTACTTTTTCTTCCAGCGGTTTGGTTTGCTTTTTCCTGTTTTTAGAAAGTTGTGCGGCTTTTTCCTGCGCAGCTGCCAGCAACAATTGTGTTTCTTTTTCTTTTGCTGCAATGGCTTCGTCAATATTCAGCACTGCCTGCAGTTTATCTGACAATTGCGCCTTCACCTGCAGCAACTCCGCCGTGTCTTTGGCGGCATGCTTTTTCAGCAGCCTGTAACCCACAGCAATGCGGTCACTTATCTGTTCTATGCGTTTGGGATCATACTGCACACGGTCGTTCAGGTGTTCTATTTCGCCGGCAATATCGGTAAGTTCTATCTGGGCAGACTGCAGCCTTTGCAGCAAATCCGGTAAGGATGCATGATAAGCACTGTAGGGCTGCAATTGCTGCAGCAGGCGTTTCAGTTCCTGCACCAGGGGCTGCTCACCTTCATCCAGCGCGTGGCTTACGGCAGACAAAGCACCCTTAATGCCTTCTGCATTGCTCAGTAATTTCAATTCTGCATCCAGATCTTCCAGCTCATTTTCTTTAAATGCCGCTTCTTCCAGCTCATCGTATAGAAACTTATTATAATCGTATACAGCGGTAAATTGTGTTTTTTGGTCCTGTAATAAAAGCAGAGCCCTGCTACCCTCCTGCCACTGATGATACACCAGCTGGTATTGCAGCAGCAGCGCGGCATTACCCGCCAGCGCATCCAATACT
>JANPGT010000558.1:0-1964 GCA_031424135.1 Chitinophagaceae bacterium | reverse complement strand
GTAAAAGATTATCCCACCACTACGATGGACCCATGGGAATTTAAACACCGTACACAACTCACTTCACAATTAAAAAACGATAATCCGATTGCAAACAGTTGTTATGCTTTTGATGAAGCTACACAACATTTTTTTGTAAAGGATAAGGAGCATCCGTATATACAGGAAAAACCGTTCGACTGGATACGTGGTTACCAGACCGGCGGCAAATCACTGATGTGGGCCCGGCAAACGCAGCGCTGGAGTGATTTTGATTTTGACGGACCGGCACGCGATGGTTTTGCGGTAGACTGGCCCATCCGCTACAAAGACCTGGCACCCTGGTACAGCCATGTAGAAAAATTTGTAGGCATCTCCGGCAATAAAGATGGGTTGGCATCTTTGCCCGATGGAGAATTTTTGCCGGCCCTTGAACTGTCTTGTGTAGAAAATTATTTCAAAGATTTTATCAAAGCCAATTATACAGACCGGCATGTTATCTATGGAAGGTGCGCTCACCTTACCGAGCCGCAGCCGATTCACCTGCAGCAGGGCCGCGGGCAATGCCAGAACAGGACGCTCTGCCAGCGGGGTTGTCCATTCGGTGGGTATTTCAGCAGTAATTCCTCCACCATTCCTTGGGCCGCAAAAACCGGTCTGCTTACGCTGCAAACGCATGCCGTAGTACATTCCATTATCTACGATGAGCAAAAAGGAAAAGCCACCGGCGTACGCGTGATAGATGCCAATACAAAGCAGGCTACAGAATATTTTGCACCGGTGATTTTCCTGAATGCCGGCGCACTGAATTCCAATCTTATTTTACTGAACTCTGTTTCTACGCGCTTCCCCAATGGCCTGGGAAACCACAACGGCCTGCTGGGCAAATACGCCGCCTTTCATAACTACCGCGCCCGCATCTCTGCCCAGTACGAAGGCATGAAGGAATTCAATAGTGAAGGCAAGCGGCCTACCAGTGCCTATTTCCCGCGTTTCCGTAATGTATTGAAACAGGAAACCGATTTCCTGCGTGGCTATGCCGCTGGTTTTTCTGCCGGCCGCTACAATAACCGCAACACCCAAGGTTTTGGGGAGGAATTAAAAAACAACCTGGCCAAGAATGATTTGGGTGCCTGGAGTGTAGGCTCTCACATGATGGGTGAAACCATTCCCAAAGAAAGCAGCCAGCTGTCGCTGCATGGCAGCCAAAAAGACGATTGGGGTATTCCGCTGCTGAACATTAATATTGGCTACGACGACAACGATGAAAAAATGACGAAGGATTTTATTGAGCAGATGACGGAGATGTATACCAAAGCTGGTTTTACGAATATTAAAACAAGTGATTCCAAAGCGGCCCCCGGCCTTGATATTCATGAAATGGGCGGCGTAAGAATGGGGCATGATGCCAAAACATCGCTGCTGAATAAATGGAACCAGCTCCATACCTGCAAAAATGTTTTTGTTACCGATGGCGCCTGCATGACCTCTACCTCTACCCAGAATCCTTCACTCACCTATATGGCACTTACTGCCAGGGCGGTGGATTACGCGGTGAGTGAAATGAAGAAACACAATTTGTAAACAGTAAACTGGCTACATTTGAAACAATAATGGGCTGCCCTGCATTTACTATTGCAGGAGACAGCACAGCTGTTAAATATTTTTCTATGCCAGACTATAAAACACCCGGTGTTTACATAGAAGAAATCCCGCAGTTTCCTTCTTCTGTTGTAGCAGTAGAAACGGCGGTTCCGGCTTTTATAGGATATACGGAAAAAGGAGACTGGAAACAGCCAGGCGATTTGCTGAAAAAGCCCTTCCGTATTCAGTCGCTGCTGGAATACGAACAATACTTTGGTAAGCCTGCGCCTGAAAGAGAAAGCCTGTCGGTAGTGTTTGCTTTAAGCGGCCCCCAACTCAGCATCACCGGGTACTGGTCGATCGCGAGCGCGTAAAGCGCCAAGCCGGCCAAGGTCAGCACC
>JANPGT010000557.1:0-9076 GCA_031424135.1 Chitinophagaceae bacterium | reverse complement strand
ACTGCGCAGTGGTTTTAACCACCCTGCCTATGCCTATATCAGCACTCATTTTGCATTGGTAGGCAGCGCAAAAGTGAAGGGTAAATTGTACGACCTGGGTGAATACCCCGCCGCACTGCCTACCCTTGATGAGCATTATATCATCGGCGAACTATACCAGCTGAAAGAAGAACAGGAGTTTTCATGGGCCATTGCCCAGATAGATGATTACGAAGGCATCAACCCCGAACCCGGCGAAGCCACACTCTACAAACGGGAATTGACAACAGTATACATCAGCGGGCAAACTACCACGGCCTGGATATACTGGTACAACAATGATATTGAAGGCAAACCGCTGATTGCATCCGGAGACGTATTGGAGTATCTTCAGCAAAAGAAATCCTAGTTCCCATGCAACTGCTACCCGGCAAAAAAATATATTTTCTGTCCGACTTTCACCTGGGCGCGCCCAATTACGCCAGCAGCCTGGAACGGGAAAAGAAAGTCGTCCGCTTCCTGGACACCGCCATGCAGGATGCTGCTGTTATTTTCATTGTGGGCGACTTATTTGATTTTTGGTACGAGTACCGCACCGTGGTACCCAAGGGCTATACGCGCATATTGGGTAAACTGGCCGCCATTACTGACAGTGGCATACCTATTCATTTTTTTGTGGGCAATCACGATATGTGGATGAAAGGCTATTTCGAAAAAGAGCTGAACATACCGGTCTATTTCGCCCCCAAAACTTTTGAATTCAACAGTAAGAAATTTTATATCGGCCATGGAGATGGCCTGGGGCCCGGCGATCATGGCTATAAGTTCATGAAAAAAATTTTCCGCAACCCTGTTTGCCAATGGCTATTTGGCATATTACCGCCTGCCCTTGGTGTGGGCCTTGCAAATTATTTCAGCCGCAGCAGCCGCGCCGCTACCGGGCAAACAGACGGCAAATTTTTGGGAGAAGAAAACGAATGGCTGATAACTTATTGCAAAGAGGTGTTACAGAAAGAGACCTTTGATTATTTCATCTTCGGCCACCGCCATTTACCCATTGATTTTGCCCTGCCCAATAACAGCCGCTACATTAACCTGGGCGATTGGATACAATATGATTCTTACGCAGTTTTTGACGGCCAGTCGCTTGAACTAAAATATTACCGCCCTTGAAAAAGCTCCTTACCACATTTTTATTCTTCTCACTTATAGATGCAAGTTTTGCGCAGGCAGACAGTTCCCTGAAACTGGCAAAAATCATCCGTGGCAGGTTTGCAGATTTTTCAGTAGACAACCTGGGTAATATCTTTTTGCTTGACAGCAATAACCAGTTAAAAAAACTTTCCCCTGCGGGTGATTCCATTGCCATTTTTAACGACGTACGCAAATACGGTAAAGTCTATTCTATTGATGCAGGCAATCCACTGAAAATACTGCTCTACTACCGCGATTTTGGCACCGTAGTAGTGCTGGACAGGCTGCTGAACATAAGAACCACCATCGATCTGCGCAAGCAAAATATTTTCCACGCAAAAGCCATTGCGCAGTCGTACGACAATGCCGTATGGGTATATGACGAAGGCGAAGCACGGTTAAAGCGGTTGGCAGACGATGGCAGCATCATTGACCAGAGCGGTGATTTCCGGCTGCAGCTGGAAGAAGCGCCTTCGCCCGATTTTATTGAAGACCACGACCGCCTGGTGTACCTGTACGACAGCAGCAAGGGCTTGCTGGTATTTGATTATTTCGGCACCCTGAGAAACAAACTGGCTTTTACCGGCTGGCAGGATTTTCAACTGGCCGGTAAATATATCGTAGGCAGAAAAGGCGTGCTGCTGGAACGTTACCTGCTCTCCAGCCTTTCGCTGGAAGAAATAATGCTGCCTGGCATTTTAAAAGATACCCAAAAAATACGCATCGCCGGAGACAAACTCTTCTGCCTGCGCGGCGGCAATCTGTATATTTACTCTTTTTGACCAATGTCACTTAAACCATCGTGGGATATAAGCAACTAAAGATCAATGGCTGGCTTTAATTATTTACATTTTTTTGGCTTCCCACAAAAGTTTTTTCATCATCGCATCTTGTGAAAAGCCAGGATCTTCCTGTGAAAAGTGAAAATCCTCTTTTGTTTGGACCTTCGCAAAACACCAACAACACTTCCCGTATTTTTTTTCGTCATTTCATCTTGTGAAATGCCAGGATCTTCTTGTGAAAAGTGAAAACCCTCTTTTGTTTGCGCCTTCGCAAAAGAAGAAAAACACTTTCCGTCTTTTTTTGGTCATTGCATCTTGTGCAATGCCAGGAACTTCTTGTGAAAAGTGAAAACCCTCTTTTGTTTGAACCTTCGCAAAAGAAGAAAAATACTTCCCATCTTTTGTTTTCGTCATTGCATCTTGTGATATATCAGGAACTTTCTGTACACAGTGAAAATCCTCTTTTGTTTGGACCTTGGTAAAAGAAGAAAAATACTTCCCGTCTTTTTTTCTCTTCATTTCATCTTGTGAAAAGTCAGGCTCTTCTTGTGAAAACTGAAATCCTTCTTTTGTTTACCCCTTTGCAGGGGCTGCTCAGGGCATGGATATTTAACTGTGCCAGGCTAAAAAATATCTTTGCACTTTCCAGCAGGGAAAGCAGGGAGGAAATATCTTCCGAACGACCATGCTATTTTCACCAACTGCATACGGCAGTAGAAATTTCATTTTTAATCAGCACCTAAGTCCTTTAATTTTGATGCTCTTAAGCGACACCTGTTATGAATGATTTGTTGCATACCGTTGTACTGGACAATACCATACTAAGCTATATCATCTGCTTTGGCAGCATACTGCTGGCATTGCTGTTCAAAAAATACCTTTCCCAATACATTGCAGGCTTGTTTTTCCGGCTGCTGAAACGCACCAGCTGGCATATTGAGAAAAAATCTTTTATTGAGCTGCTGTTGGCGCCGCTGCAGGGTTTTTTGCTGGTGCTGATTACCTTTATTGCGCTGGACAAACTGCATTTTCCCAAAGTATTGATCTTCGATATCCACCGCATCACTTCCAGGCAGATTGTGGACAGTATCGGCGTAGGTCTCATTATCAGTACTTTTATCTGGCTGATGCTGCGCATTATAGACTTTGTTGCCTTTGTGCTGGAAGAGCGGGCGCATCTTACAGAAGATGCGCGTGACAACCAGCTGATAGTCTTTTTCAGGGATTTTTTAAAAGTGATCATTGGCATTTTCGGCCTCCTGCTTATCATACAATTCTCTTTTAACAAAGACATTGGTGCACTGCTGGCAGGTTTTGGTATTATTGGTGCCGCACTGGCCCTTGCCGCCAAAGAAAGCCTGGAAAACCTGATTGCATCTTTTATCATCTTTTTCGATAAACCTTTTAACGTGGGCGACCTGGTGAAAGTGCAGGGCATTACCGGCACGGTAGAAAGAATTGGCCTGCGCAGTACCCGTATACGTACCGATCATAAAACCTATGTTACCGTACCCAACAAACAGATGGTAGACAGCGTCATGGATAATCTTACCCTGCGTACCCAGCGCCGGGCTGATCTGCGGCTGGAGATAAGCCTCAGCGCATCGGCAGCGCAGTTACAGCAATTAACAGACGAGCTGAAGCGCATCCTTGAGCATCCTTCCATTATCAATAAAGTAGTGATATTAAACGACATTGTTACCAACGCTTATATTGTTACGGCAGAATATTATACCGGCGCTATCCCCTTTGCGCAATTTGCGGCAGTGAAACAGCAGGTGAACATGGAGATCATCAAAACAATGGGTGATATGAAAATAGAATTGGCGGGACTGAATACTGAAGTGAAGCTGAGCGGTACATTGTCGTCGCAGCAATAAATAAAGCGAGCCCTGCAGGGGCGGCATACATTCAGCGGAGGGTGTACCCCTTCGCCATTTAAAAAAACTACAACGATGCCTTTATCTCCAGCAAAAAAGCTTTCACCTTCTGCATAGATTGAATCATCGCAAAACGTTCGTCGGCATTTTTATTTTTTTTCAGGAAATCACGGGCGCCCTGCGTGGTGAATTTTCGCTTGCGGAGGAGGTGGTGAATGAGTTCAAGTGTTTTGACATCTTCCGGGCGGAAGAAGCGATCACCTTTTTTATTTTTTTTCGTCTGCAGGTAATCATCAAATTCATTGGCCCACATGCGCAACAAAGAATGGTTTACACGAAACATCTCCGCTACCTGGCCAATGGAATAATATCTTTTTTCAAAAAGTGCCTCGTCTGCAGGTATCTCAATATTTTCTACCGCCTCATCTGTTTCCTTTAAAGAAAGACGCCCCCTTTTAGAAGGTTGTTTGGCTACCAGTGGCACAGGTTTGGGTTTACGGCCTCTTTTTTTCAAGGGTGCTGCTGCGGGTTCCTCCGCCACAGTTTCCTTATCCGGAACAGGCGGATCCGGGTTGGCATCAAAGTCAAATGTTATTTGTTTATGCTCGGCCATAGAAGGATTAGTAAGGTAAAGATACAGAGAATAGCTGTTTGCAATAAGCTGTTAGGCATTAGCTTTTAGCTGTTAGCCAGTTTCGGCATAATAAACAGCTCCTGGTTTTTATAAAAGAACAGACTAAAAGCTAATAGCTAACTGCTAATGGCTGCTAATCGAAGCTCTGGTTCGGCGAAGCAGCCATCTTCAGCAAACGGTCAAACTGTTCAGGTGTAAGATCGTTGTAGAAGAAATACACCGGGTCTACATGCTGGCCGTTTTTATGCACTTCATAATGACAATGCGGACCGGTACTCTTGCCTGTACTGCCTACCCAGCCAATAATCTCACCGCGTTTTACTTTCTGCCCGGCATGTACTTTTACTCTTACCATATGTCCGTACAGCGTCTCATAGCCATAGCCGTGGTTAATGATAACATGGTTGCCATAACCATTGCCGGTATTGCCGCCGGTGGTAACAGTGCCATTGGCAGTAGCATAAACAGGTGTTCCCTGGGGGGCTGCAAAATCAAGGCCCGCATGCATCTTAACGGTTTTGTACACCGGGTCTATGCGGTAGCCAAAGCCGGAGGCGATGCGGTTGAGGTCTTTGTTACTCACCGGCTGAATAGCGGGTGTGCATGCCAGTAAGACTTCCTTATTTTTTATAAAGCCGCCAATTTCCTCGTATGATTTATTCTGAAAAGCCACCCTTTGCGACAGGTTATTGAGGGTAGAGGCAATGGAACCGGTTAGATCGCTTTGGGTCATGCCCTGTATCAGCTGTATTTCTTTATTCTTCTCCATGGCCCTGGCCCGGGCACTGTCTGGTATGGGATTGGCTTCAAAAATGGCCCGGTAAACGTCGTTGTCGCGTTTTTCCAGGTCGGCCATCTGCTGCTGCATTTTCTTTACCTGCTCATCCAGGATATCATAGTTTTCGGCGGCCGATTCATATTGCTGCCGCAGTAATTTTTCTTTGGGGGAGTCTACATATTTGAAGGCAATGGAAACGATGATAATAGCAGTAACTACCGAAGCTGCTATAAAACCCAATACACGCAGCTGCTTGACCCGCAGGGGCGTTTCCAGCTTTTCATAGCGCAGTGTATTGGTATTATAGTAGTATTTAATTTTTTTCATACCCCAGTATGGCAGAAAATTTATTTAGCAACGGTTGATTTTGTATAAAACGCGGCTTCCCCGGTTTTAGTTTGATTCCTGACCCCATTTTTGCCGCCCGCCAGCGCGTTGTTCCGCAGCTTGCTTGCCCCCATATCCTTACCTTTGCCCCACTAAAAAACCATTCATATCATCAAATATAGCCCTTAGAAGGGCAACTAACAACCAAAGATTGTTCCAGTATGTTAACCAGTGCAGCCATCCGACAGAAGTTTTTGGATTTTTTTCAATCAAAAGGGCATACCATTGTTCCATCGGCCCCAATTGTAATTAAAAACGACCCCACCCTGTTGTTTACCAATGCGGGTATGAACCAGTTTAAAGATTATTTCCTGGGCAATAAAACCGCCCCCCGGCCAAGGGTAGCAGATACACAGAAATGCCTTAGGGTAAGCGGGAAACACAACGATTTGGAAGAAGTGGGTGTAGACACCTACCACCATACCATGTTTGAAATGCTGGGTAACTGGAGTTTTGGCGATTACTTTAAAAAAGAAGCGATTGAATGGAGCTGGGAATTATTGACCAGCGTACTGCAACTGGATAAAGACCGGCTCTATGTAACCATTTTTGAAGGCGATACCAAAGAGGGGCTGGCCAAAGACGAAGAAGCATTGGCTGAATGGAAAAAATACATTGCAGAAGACCGGATATTACTGGGCAATAAAAAAGATAATTTCTGGGAAATGGGCGATACCGGCCCCTGTGGACCCTGTACTGAAATACATGTGGATTGCCGCACTGAAGCAGAAAGAAAAGCGGTAGCCGGCAAAAACCTGGTGAATAATGATCACCCGCAGGTGATAGAGATCTGGAACAATGTGTTTATGCAGTTTAACCGCCTAAAAGACGGCAGCCTGCAGCCCCTGCCTGCAAAGCATGTAGACACGGGTATGGGTTTTGAAAGACTGGTGCGTGTTATACAGGGCAAGAGCAGCAATTACGATACAGATGTGTTTACCGGTACCATTGCCGCTATTGAAACCATCACCGGCAAAAAATATGATTTTGGCGACAGCAAGCAGGCCATTGCCTTCCGTGTACTGGCAGATCATATCCGCGCCATTGCTTTTACCATTGCCGACGGCCAATTGCCTTCCAATACCGGTGCCGGTTATGTGATACGCCGTATACTGCGCAGGGCAGTACGCTATTATTACTCTTACCTGGATTATAAGCAACCTTTGTTATTTCAGCTGATGCCGCAACTGGCAAAACAGTTTGAAAATGTATTTCCGGAATTAACACAGCAACTGGATTTTGTAAGCAAGGTAGTGAAGGAAGAAGAAGATGCATTTATCAATACGGTTGGCCGCGGACTTGGATTACTGGACAAATACATTACTGATAACAGCAGTAGACAATTAATTGATGCAAAGACAGCTTTTGAATTGAACGATACTTTCGGATTTCCGCTGGATTTAACCATACTGGTGGCTGCTGAAAAAGGATTTAAGGTAGATGAAGAGGGATTTAAAGTTGAAATGCAGCAACAGAAAAATCGTTCTAAAGCTGCCGCTGTTGTTGACACCGAAGACTGGATTACGCTTAAAGAAAACCCCTCCAATAAATTTGTTGGTTACAATACCCTGGAAGCTGATGCACAGATCATCAAATACCGCAAAGTAAAAGCCAAGGGCAAAGAATCTTACCAGTTAGTATTGGATACCACGCCGTTTTATGCAGAAAGCGGTGGACAGGTAGGCGATACCGGTACTTTTTCAATTAAAAATGAAAAAGTAAAAATTACAAATACCAAAAAGGAAAACGAACTGATCATTCACTTTGCTGAAACACTGCCTGAAGATCTTTCCGGAACAGTTATCGCAACAGTAAATAGGCAAAAAAGAAAACTTATTACTGTCCACCATAGCGCTACGCACTTACTGCATGCAGCCCTGCGCCAGGTGCTGGGTACTCATGTGGCACAAAAAGGTTCATTGGTAAATGAAGAACACCTGCGTTTTGATTTCTCTCATTTCGCCAAAATGACCAATGAAGAAATTACTAAAGTAGAAGCATTGGTGAATGAGAAAATTCGCGAAAATATTCCTGTAGTCATCAAAGAAATGCCCAAAGAAGAGGCACTGAAACTGGGCGCCATGGCCCTGTTTGGCGAAAAATATGGCGATACAGTGCGTGTAGTGGTAATGGATCCCGCCTATTCCGTAGAGCTTTGCGGCGGTACGCATGCAGGTGCTACCGGCGAACTGGGCCTGTTTAAAATAAAACAGGAATCTGCAGTGGCAGCAGGTGTTAGAAGAATTGAAGCCGTGTCCGGTGCAGCAGCACAGCAATGGATAAACGCAGCGCTGGCCGACCTGCAGGGAGTAAAAGACCAATTGAAAAACCCGGCAGATACCGGCAAGGCCATCGATAATTTACTGGCAGAAAACGCCGGCTTAAAGAAAAAACTGGAACACCTGGAAGACCGCATGCTGGTGGGCATCAGAAATGAACTGCTGCACAAAGATGAAATCATCAACGGGGTTACATTTGTGGGCGAGATAATAGAAGTAAGCAATGCCGATGCATTAAAGAAACTCTGCTTCGATCTAAAAAATAAACTGCACGATCATGTGGCCGTGCTCTGCGCCAATATTGGGGGCAAACCCTTTGTGGCGATAGGCATTTCCGATACCGTGGTGGCAGCCAAAAATTTAGATGCCGGTAAAATCATTAAAGAACATATTGCACCACTGATAAAAGGCGGTGGCGGCGGCCAAAAAAACCTGGCCACTGCAGGTGGACAGGAAGCAGGTAACCTGCAGCAGGTAATAGAAAAAGTAAAGGGACTTTTGTAAATTATAATATCGCAGAGAAGAGGTAAGCACAGGCCTGAAAGCTTTAAAAAGCCATCAGGCCTGTGTTTCTTTTTGAAAGGTATGATCAGTATTCCTGTGGTTCCGGCAAGGCTGCCGTTCTAAGACTATTGAGCAGGCCTGGTTACAGCCTGGCGGCAGCTTGCTTACGCTTTACCCGGTACAAATCTCTTATCCAGCGGATGCTGGCTACAATAACGACCAGGCTAAAAATCATACTGCCGAAAAAAATATAATTGACGCTCTGCTGAAGCATTAAAAACATACATGATAGGTTTAACAGGGCGAATATCGCGCCGCCCCGCTGATCTGCCAATACCCTGAACTGGGTAGTAAGACTACTATGGATTTTTACTAACGGATAGGATGCAGTGTTATATAGCCGCAAGCGGCTTAGATAGAACGCAGATGATCATGATTTTTATGATGGGTTAAGATGTTTTACTGCCACGGTAAAACCCTGCTACCCTGCTGGTAACTAATTTTTACTAAAAATCCGCCAAATCATAAAAATCTGCGTTCCATCCCACCCGCTTGCGGCTATATAACATGCTGCTTAATTGTTAGTAGAATTCCTTAGTAGTCCTACTACCCGGTTCAGGGTATTGGCAGATCAGCGGGTCGGCGCGATATTCGCCCTG
>JANPGT010000556.1:0-1955 GCA_031424135.1 Chitinophagaceae bacterium | reverse complement strand
CACACCTCACACCTCACACCTCACACCTCACGACTATCGCCTATCGACTATCGACTATCGCCTATCGACTAAAGACTCACTCCTTCACCCACCCATTTTTCTGCATCCAGGTTTTCAGCCAGTCCATCCATTTATCATCAGAAGTTTTGTTATTCATGCCAAAACCATGGCCCCCTTTTTCATACAAATGTATTTCTGCAGGCACCCCATTTTTTTGCAGGGCCTCATAAAAAGAAAGACTATTCTGCACTTTTACAGCAGCATCGTCTTTGGCATGTACAAGGAATGTGGGTGGTGTTTCCTTTGTTACCTGCAGCTCGTTGGAGTACTCCGTTATTTTTGCTGCACCGGGATTTTTTCCCAGTAGATTATTTCTTGATCCCATATGGGTAAGGCTATCGGTAAAACTGATAACAGGATAGCCCAATAACATAAAATCGGGCCGCAGGCTGGTGTTCTTTTTATTATCGATGACAATATGGTTAAAATGCGTACCAGCTGTAGACGCCAGGTGGCCACCTGCAGAAAAGCCCATAATGCCGATTTTATTTTTATCGACACCCCATTTTTTTGCCCCCTCTCTTACCAGCTGGATGGCCCTTTGTGCATCCTGCAGGGGGCCAATTTCTTTCAGCTCCATAATACTGTCGTCCGGCAGTCGGTATTTTAAGACAAAAGCAGTAACACCCCATTCATTGAATACCCTGGCCACATCTGTTCCTTCATGCGAAGCGGCCAGTATACCATAACCGCCGCCCGGGCAAATAATTACGGCGGTACCATTGGCTTTTTCTTTGACGGGAAGAAAAACCATCATGGAAGGTTCAGATACTTTGCTGATGCGCAGGATACCGTTTTTATCGATATCTGATTTCTCGCGGTTAACAATGGGCTTTGAACCCGGTACTTTTTTATACAACGGAATAATTTCCTGGGCAGATAACTGGATCATGGATGGAATGGCTACAAGTAAGAATAAAATCTTTTTCATATTGACAATTGTGTAAAAGTGGAAGGCTGATGGTATAAGGTGTAAGACTTTTGACCCGGCAGCCGGGTACAATATAAAACTATTTTAACGGGCAAAAAAAAGCCGCGTGTTCTGCCGGGACAAAGAAATGCCGCAGCTGTGCAGATTAATTATGATAAAATCTGCGCAGCTGCGGCAAAAAAAATTAGCGGCTTCTTAAATCACAATCATGGCATCGCCATAACTGAAGAAACGGTATTTGTCTTTAATAGCTTTTTTATAGGCTTCCATGGCCAGGTCGTAACCCGCAAAAGCGCAGGTCATGATCAACAGGCTGGTTTTAGGAAGATGGAAATTGGTCACCAGCGCATCCGCAATATTAAACTCGTACGGCGGGTGAATAAAGTGATTGGTCCATCCCTCTGAAGGTTTCAGCAATTTCTCTGCGGTAAAAGAACTTTCCATGGCCCGCATGGTAGTGGTACCGATAGAGCAGATACGATGGCCGTCTTTTTTTGCTTTGTTTACAATAGCACAGGCGGTAGAATCAATGTGATAATATTCTGCATCCATTTTGTGTTTGCTCAGATCTTCCACTTCAATGGGCCTGAAAGTACCCAGGCCGGTATGCAGGGTGACTTCCGCAAAACGGATACCTTTTATTTCCAGGCGCTTGATAAGTTCTTTGCTGAAGTGTAAACCTGCAGTGGGGGCGGCTACAGCGCCTTCGTGTTTGGCGTATACTGTCTGAAAACGTTCCTTGTCTTCTTCATCGGGTTTGCGTTTGATATACTTGGGCAGGGGTGTTTCTCCCAGTACTTCCAGCATCTGGCGGAATTCTTCGTCCGTGCCATCCCATAAAAAACGGATGGTACGGCCGCGGCTGGTGGTGTTGTCAATGACTTCGGCGACCAGTTCATCGGTTTCACCAAAATAGAGTTTATTACCCACACGTATTTTACGGGCGGGGTCTACAATTACGTCC
>JANPGT010000555.1:0-1539 GCA_031424135.1 Chitinophagaceae bacterium | reverse complement strand
CCTGCCAGTGCTCCCCCATTGCCCCCGCAACCACCTGCTGCCACAGAGAAACTGTTTCAGGCGCTTATGGAGCACAATGAAGCGCTTTTTGCATTGATTGATGAACAGGGCCGGTTTCTTTTCTGCAGCAGTGCCGCCTTTCGGATTACGGGATGGGATTGGGAGATATTCAAGGCAATTCCATATGACTTTATTCACCCTGATGACGTAACGTCTGCCCAGGAAACCATCTCTGCTATAGCAAAAGAACCCGGTAAAACAATTCCGCTGGCATTCAGGCTACGGCATAAACTCGGTCATTATATCTGGCTGCAGGGGTCCATCAGTAATTTATTGCAGGAACCCGGTATTGGCGGCATGATAATCAACCTTCACGACATCACTGCGCAAAAAGAAGCAGAAGAAAAAAATATCCGGGACACCCGTCTTTACTTTTTCATCAGCCAGATTAACCAGATGATTGTAAAGACAAAAGACGAGGCAACGCTTTTCAGGGAAGCCTGCCAGATTGCTGTTAGTACAGGAAAATTCAGGATGGCATGGATTGGTGTAATAGATGCATCAACAAAAACCCTGCAGCCGGTTACTTATGCAGGTGAAGAAGATGGTTACCTCACAAAAATCAATATTAGTTCAGTAAGCGAAAAGCCCGAAGGAAAGGGGCCTACCGGCACTGCATTAAGAGAAAGCAGGCATATTGTTTGTAACGACATTGAAAAATCGCCGGAAATGGCGCCCTGGAAAGATGCAGCTATGGGCCGTGGATACCTTTCCTCCATATCGCTGCCAATAACAAAATCAGGCGCTGTTATGGGTGCTTTTACCTTATACGCCCCGGTAACAGATTTTTTTAATGCCGGAGAAATTGAGCTATTGAGACAGGTAACCGGTGACATCTCTTTTGCAATGGACATTTTTGAGAATGAAAAGCAGCGGAAGACAGCAGAAGAAGAACAGTTGAAAAGTAAGCAGCGTTACCAGACACTGACTGAGGTGGCGCCGGCGGGTATTTTTCATACGGATGCGGCAGGTTATACCACGTATGTAAATCCAAGGTGGTGCCGCATTTCCGGCATGTCTGCCAGCGAAGCGCTGGGTAACGGCTGGCTGAACGCAGTGCATACAGATGATAAAGCCGGTGTTGTTAACGGTTGGGAGGCCGCCACAAAAAAAAGTGATCTTTCATTTTCAGAATACCGTTTTGTAAGGCCCGACGGCAGTATTGCCTGGGTATTGGGCCAGGCCATCCCGGAACGGGATTCCGACAACAGGATTATTGGCTATGTGGGCATCATCACCGATATTACCGAACGCAGGGAAGCCCAACAAAAAATAGAAAAAATTTACAGGGAACAGGAAATCGTGCTGAACCGCATCAGCGATGCCATGATATCTCTTGATAACGATTGGCGGTATACGGGCATTGCCTACGGCGAAAAGGAAAAAAGGAAAAACCAGGTCGGTGGGTGTGCAGCCATGCCAGGCAGCATGCTCCAGCGGGGTATAGATATGCGCCCAGCTGCCGGGGTTGTTTACCAG
>JANPGT010000554.1:0-12550 GCA_031424135.1 Chitinophagaceae bacterium | reverse complement strand
AAAAATTTATATTGATGTACAGACGGGCCGTGCGGCAGCCACTGAAAAAATAGAGTTTGAGCTGAGCAATGAACCACTTACCGTGAAAGAAAAAGATCTTGTACAGCTGACTGTTTACCGCAGAACAGATATCGGTTACGTAGTAATCATCAACCACCTGCACACCGGCGTACTGCACCACAATGAGATTTACAGGAATATCCAAGAGGGCGATACCTTTGAAGGCTTTATCAAACACATCAGGCCAGACAACAAAATTGACGTGGCTGCAGGTAAGCCCGGTTATGAAAGAGTAGAAGATGCTTCAGAAAAGATACTCCGTTTGCTGACAGAAAGTAATGGCTATCTGCCTTATTACGATAAATCTTCTCCGGAAGAGATCTATGATGTATTTGGCATGAGTAAGAAAACATTCAAGATGGTAACCGGCAGCCTGTACAAACAACGCAAAATAACATTTACTGAAACGGGTATTAAACTGGCATAAAAAACCGGCATACTGTACAGTATACCGGCTCTATAAAAACCCTGCATTAACAACATCCGGGTATATCAGGTATATTATATCACAGCCTTTGCATTATGCCGCGTCCTGCAATTGCGAAACATTCTGCTCCAATCTGTCTGCTATTGCCATTTCTATTATTGGCGGTATGACGTCTGTGGTATTGTCCATTTCTGCAAAACGGTCCAATCCTCCGTCCCATCCAAAAATATGCACAGGACCGTTATTATAACTAACGCGGAAGAATGTTTCTCCGGAAGGTATTCTGAATGGTGTGGCATTTACGGCATACGATCTTCCGTTTACCGGCACGTCAAATGAGATAGGCTGCATTTTTGGCTTTTTAGATCTTGTAGGTTTTGTATGTTCCATAAATAATATTTTTTAACGGTGAATAATCTTTTACACCAGGGTAAAAGACAACAAGCATGCCCCTGCCGGATTAGTTCCGCTTATTCATCATTACGCACAGGTTTATAGGCATTTACAATATTGGCGTGAAAGATTTGTTAATGCATTTTTGTGGAAAAATGGGCAAATTTGTGGGCAGGGCGTGGCATAGTTATCACTAAAATACAGGCTTGATAAAGATCAGAAACAGTATAGATTTATTTTAGCTACCTTCATCAGGATACAGGTTAAGCTCAGATTAAAAGATTGCCCGCTTATGCTTCGCTCCGTTATTACAGGTACAGGTTCCTATATTCCACCGGATATTCAGTCCAACACAGATTTTTTTCAGCATACCTTTTACACAGATGCAGGCCACCCGCTGGATATTCCTGCGCAGGAGGTGATTGAAAAATTCAGGAAAATAACGGGTATCACAGACCGCCGTTATGCATCGGATAATATGACCGCTTCCGACCTGGGCGCGCTGGCAGCCCGCAATGCCATTGAAGACAGCGGCGTTGACCCCGAAACCATCGACCAGCTTATTGTTGCTCATAATTTTGGCGACACTTTGAAAGCAACCATACAGATGGATGCGGTGCCTTCGCTGGCCAGCCGCATTAAACACCTGCTGGGCATTGTAAATCCACAATGCATTGCTTACGACATTTTGTTTGGCTGCCCGGGCTGGATACAGGGCGTTATACAGGCCGATGCCTTTTTCAAGGCCGGGCTGGCAAAAAAATGCCTGATCATTGGTGCAGAGACGCTGTCGAGAGTAATAGATTTATACGACCGCGACAGTATGATTTTTGCCGATGGCGCAGGTGCCTGTGTATTGGAATATAAAGAAGTTTCACAGGAGGGTAGTGGCATCCTCAGCGCCAGCATGCAAAGCCATACCGTTAAAGAAGTGAATTATATTGATATGGGTGTATCCAATTGCCCCGGCAGCGATACCCATGTAAGGTATATGAAAATGAAGGGCCGTAAAGTCTATGAGTATGCCATGAAACATGTTCCGGATGCTATGAAGGACTGTTTAGACAAGAGTGGGATAGCTATTACAGACCTGAAAAAGATTTTCATTCACCAGGCCAATGAAAAAATGGACGAGGCCATTGTAAAAGCTTTCTATAAATTGTACCATATTGATGAACCGCCGCCGCATATAATGCCCATGACCATTCACTGGCTGGGTAACAGTTCTGTGGCTACCGTTCCTACCTTGTATGATCTTGTTATTAAAAACCAGGTGGCAGACCATGCGCTGCACAAAGGAGACGCCATCATTTTTGCTTCTGTAGGCGCCGGTATGAATATCAATGCGGTTTGTTACAGGTACTGAGCAGCGGGTTGCCTATTACCCTCAGGCCGCCATTGCTCTCAAATGCTGCAATACCACCCTGAACAACTCATCTGGATTAAAAGGCTTTACAATAATATCGGTAAGTCCCGCGGCGTACACCTCACTTTCTACTTCTTTGGGTAAACTGGCGGTGAGTGCTATTACTGGCAGGGTTTCTCCTTTGTTTCTCAGTAAACGGGTAGCTTCATAGCCATCCATTACAGGCATATCCAGATCCATTAATACCAGGCGGTGTTTTGCCGAATCAAACATTCGGACACCATCTTCACCGTTCTCCGCCACGTCGATCACCGCACCGCAGCGTTCCAGGAAAGCCTTTGCCACCATTACATTCAGCGGGTTATCTTCTACCAGCAAAATAGAAATTCCTTCCAGGCTTGTTGCTTCTTCTTCTCTGGGCTCATTGGCCGGTGTTTCCATTGCAGCGATCTCTTTGCTCAATGTAAAATGCTGCGTAAAATAAAATTCAGAACCAACACCCGGCTGGCTCTTTAACTGCAACCTGCAGCCCTGCATCTCCAGAATTTTCTTACTGATGGAAAGTCCCAGCCCGGTGCCGCCAAAACTGCGTGAAGTAGAAGAGTCTGCCTGCGTAAAACGCTCAAAAATCAGTTGCTGTTTTTCCGGGGCGATACCAATGCCGGTATCGGTAACGGAGACCCTTATTGTAACCTGGTCTTTTTCTATTTTCTCTGCCTGTATGGACAGTGCAACCCCGCCTTCACGGGTAAATTTTATGGCATTGTGTACAAGGTTATTCAATACCTGGCTGGTACGGGTAGGGTCTCCTATTACTTTGTGGGTCAGGCGGGGGTCAATGTCCAGTTTCAGTGTTACCAGTTTGTCATCTGCAAGATTTTGCAGACCGGCCAGCACGTTTCTTGCCATGCAGGGCAAATCCATGGCAATCTGTTCGATGCTGATTTTACCCGCTTCAATTTTATTGTAATCAAGAATATTATTGACAATAGACAAAAGGTTATTGGCCGAAAACAACAATACATTCAATTGTTCCTGCTGATCTTTTCTTGGTTCGCTGCGGTTTAGCAAATGCGCCATACCAATGACAGAATTCAACGGAGTGCGTATTTCGTGTGACATGGTAGACAGGAATTCCGTTTTCGCTTTAAGCCCCTGCTGCGCTTCCGCAGCCGCCTGCTGCAAGATTTCTGAAAACCGGTGAGACATTACCAACGACTGCAGGAAGAAAAAAGCCACGTATCCGGCAAATACCAGCAAAGGCGTCTCCGGAATTAAATTAAAATGCTGCAGGTTAACCATCAGATATACCATCAGCATGATACCGCTGCTCAGCAGTGCATACACAGCGCCATTTCTTTTATGAATAACCGCCTGCACATAAATATAAAGCGCATATGCAATGTACACGAACATCACTACCAGGAAATAATTCAGCAGGCTGGTAAAAATAAGCGGCGACAGGAACAGGATAATAGATGCGTAGAACAGGCACAGGTAAATCACCCCTTTCATTAACACCTGTTTGGTGTCTTTTGGGTACAACATCCTGGTATACTGCGAAAACAATGCAACACCCAGTACCAATGTGAGGTACTCAAACCTTATCCCAACAAACCAGCTGAGGTTCGGAAACAGTGTGTGCAGCACGTAGGGCTCTGTACCAATCATACGGTAACTGGTAACCATACAAAACACCGAAAAATAAAAGATGATTTTGTCGTTTCTGCCAAAAACAGAAAGCCCCCAGAAAAACAATCCGCCCATAAATAAGCAACCGGCAAGGATAAGTCCAAGGGCGTTATTACGACGATACTTAAGCACCAGTTTTTTACGGTCGCCCAGCACGATGGCTTTGGAAATGCCTCCTTTTGAATGCCAGTAATTTGCCACCTGCATTACGAGCTGCATCGTATCCCCCGCATCGCCCAGTGGAATAAATTCCGTTGTCCAGAATGGAACAGCAGCTGCAGCACTGGCGGCCGGCTTACCATTTTCGGCCACCAGCCTCTTATTTACAAAAAGGCTGTAGGAACAGAAAGCCGGGGGTATTTCCAAGGCCAGGGCTGTATGCTTTGCAGGCAATAAAATGGTAAGCTGATAAGTGCCGTAGCCCTGTGATACAATGGCTGGTTGCTGCCCCTGCGCCTCTTTCCATACCTGCGGGTATTTTATATACTGCTGCCGGGCAGGCAGCGCATCCCCGGGCTGTAATAGTTGTTGCCAATAAAAACGCCATTCACCACTGAGTGAAACAAATTGAGAAGACAAGTCAGTATGCCGGAGATCCAGCACTCCCTTTTGCGCCGCCGGAATGGTTTGAGGCAGCGTTTGCGCCAGCAATTTTTGGCAGAAAATACCCAGGAAAAACAGCAATACAGTTACGCGAAAAAGGATCTTCATAGTTCAGCCGGATATTCTGCAGGTATAAAAAAATTTGCCTTTTTCAGAACGTCATATTGTGGAAAAAATGATATAAAATGTTTGAATTTAAGCGGATATCTATGTTAAAACATAAAACAACCTTCCTTACTTTAGTTGTTTATAAGTGCAAACACTTACAAGAAGGTTTGCAATACTCCATTTCCCTGACAGGGATGTATGCAAAATAAGAAGGCCACTCCTTTTGCAGGAATGGCCTTGTATGAAATAATGATTTATTACACTTATTGTTTCTTCGGCTCCAGCAATTTAAAGAATTGATCCAGCTGAGGCAGAATTACAATTCTTGTTCTGCGGTTGGCAGCTTTGCCTTCGGCAGTGCTGTTGTCTGCCACCGGTTTGTATTCTGCGCGGCCTGCTGCAGAGATATGTGCGGGATCAAGGCCGTACTCTTTCTGCAATATTCTCACTACAGATGTAGCACGTTTCACACTCAGGTCCCAGTTATCCTGCAATACACCGCCGCTGAAAGCAACATTGTCAGTATGGCCTTCTACCATAAATTCAATATCGGGTTGGTTTTTCAGTACGGTAGCCACTTTACCCAAAACAGTTTTGGCATTGTCGGTGATAGTATAGCTGCCGCTTTTGAACAACAGCTTATCAGAGATATCAATATACACTACGCCTTTATCAACTTTAATGTTAATGTCTTTATCATCCATATTGCCGATAGCACCTTTCAGGTTCATTACCAGGGCCATATTCAATGAATCTTTACGCGCCATAGAGGCTTGCAGATCCTGTATATAATTATCCTTGGCACCAATATTCTCCATTGACTTCTTAATACTTTCCGCCTGTGAGCTGGAGATAACAGAAAGGTTCTGCAACTGCTGCAGGGCCTGCGTGTTATTTTCTTTCAGGAAGGCAATCTGCTTGTTTAAGCTTTCAATTTCAGCGTCAGACAGCATTTTTTTCTTTGCAGCATCGGCTCTTTCGTCCTCGCAGGTTTTTAATGAACCCTGCAATGTGGCATATTGCGTGTTCAGCGCAGCATACTTATCCTGCTCAGCCTTAAACTTTTTGTTACTTACACAGGAAAAAAGCATTACAGAAGAGAGCGCCGGCAGCAAGATTTTTTTCAAATACATAATGTTGGTTTTATATAATCAATAGGTGTTTCAGGAAGCGCTAATGTACAGCATATATCCAGATTTTTGATAAAGCCCCTGTTACAATTACAACCTTATTAAAAGGATTTTAACAGCGCTTTTACCGCAATGCCGGAAAGGTACAAAATACAAAAACCCGGAACGAATTCCGGGTTTGCAAAATATAAAAAAAAATTATCTATTCATACTGGCCAGGAACTCTTCATTGCTTTTTGTGCCCCGCATGCGTTTCAGCAATTCATTCATGGCTTCTTCTGTATTCATATCTCCCAGGAAAACGCGCAACAGGTTCATGCGCTGCAGCACATCGCGGTCCAGCAGTAAATCGTCGCGGCGGGTAGAAGAAGCGGTAAGGTCAATAGCGGGGAAAATACGCCTGTTGGCCAGGCGCCTGTCCAGTTGAAGTTCCATATTACCGGTTCCTTTAAATTCTTCAAAAATAACCTCCTCCATTTTTGAACCGGTATCAATCAGTGCGGTGGCAAGAATCGTAAGTGAGCCGCCGTTTTCTATTTTACGGGCCGCACCAAAAAACTGTTTTGGCTTCTGCAGCGCATTAGCTTCCACACCGCCACTCAATACTTTACCGCTGGCAGGGGCTACGGTGTTGTGTGCCCTGGCCAGACGTGTAATAGAATCAAGCAGTATTACCACATCGTGTCCGCACTCTACCAAACGTTTTGCTTTCTGCAAAGCCATGGTAGACACCTTAACGTGTTTCTCTGCTGGTTCGTCAAATGTAGAAGCAATTACTTCTGCTTTTACACTGCGCTCCATATCGGTAACCTCTTCCGGGCGTTCGTCTACCAGCACAATCATGAGGTAGCACTCCGGATGGTTTTCTGCAATAGCGTTGGCCACTGCTTTCAGCAGCATTGTTTTCCCCGTCTTCGGTTGAGAAACAATTAATCCGCGCTGTCCCTTACCAATCGGCGTAAACAGATCCATGATACGCGTAGAATAGTCAGAAGGACTGGTAAATAAATTCAGTTTCTCAAATGGAAACAACGGTGTCAGGTAATCAAAGGGAACGCGGTCGCGCACTTCTTCAGGTCCCTTACCATTAATGGTCTCCACTTTTAACAAAGCAAAATATTTCTCACCTTCTTTGGGGGGACGAACAGCACCAAAAACGGTATCGCCTGTTTTTAAACCAAATAATTTTATTTGTGAAGGAGATACATATACATCATCCGGTGAACTTAAATAATTGTAATCACTGCTGCGCAGGAAGCCATATCCGTCGGGCATCATTTCCAATACACCTTCTCCCTGTATAATACCATCAAATTCTATATTGAATACATCGTTGCTTCTTCTCTGTTGCTGAAAGTTGCGTTGTGGTTCCGGCGGTGCCTGCTGACCGGGCTGTTGTGCCTGTTGTGAGTCGGCAGATACACCAGGAGTAGCCCTGTTACCGGCTTCAATGTCCGGCTCGTTGCTGTTGTTCATGTCCTCGTCCTCATCCTGGTTATCATCCTCTTCTTCTCTTTCAGGAATTTCTTCTTCTACTTTTTTCCGTCCGCGTTTGATGATGGGTTTTTCTTCTTTTTTAACAGCCGCTTTCTTTATTTCTGGCTTGGAAGCTGGCTTATCGTCACCGCTTTCTACAATGGCTTCTTCTGTTGAATTGGAAGTGGTTGTTTTTACAATTCTTTTTCTTTTTCCTTTGTCCTCAGCTGCACCTTTTACCGCACTGGCTGCTACTGCTTGTTTATCGAGAATTTGGTATACAAGGGCCTGTTTATCAAGCTTTTTGGCATTGGGGATTTTAAGCTGCTCGGCTATATCGAGCAATTCAGGAACGAGCATGTCGTTCAGTTGCAAAATGTCGTACATAATGGAGTATTAGTCATCAAAATCAAAAAAACCTAAATCTGCACAAGGTTGTTGAAAAAATTTTGAAATGAAATGTGATTGTGAACGGAATGGAAAAACTGATAAGCTGTAGACTAAGGGAATGAACAAACCAGCCTGATTCCTCTGCAATGATAGCATAAAAACGTAAAAAGTAAAAAATTATTTTGCAAATCAGGCTTGGTGGCGGCTTTCAGGGCTTTCCAATATTTTTAGTAAAAACACTTATTGAAAACTACGATGGGGTATTCGTAGCAAGGCTAGATTACTTTATGCTGCAAAGTCTTACCGGCTTCAAAATCGTCAATATTGCAAAGGGTAGTCTGCGCAATCTGTGTCAGCGCTTCGTCTGTAAAAAAACCCTGGTGAGCAGTAATCAACACATTGGGGAATCCCATTAACCGCATAATAACATCGTCCTGTATCACTTCTTCACTGAGGTTATGAAAAAACAAATGCTCTTCCTGCTCGTATACGTCTATACCCAGGTTACCCAGCTGACCGGTTTTCAGCGCTTCTGTAGCAGCCCTGGTGTCTATTAAAGCACCGCGGCTGGTATTAATCAGCATAGCGCCTTTTTTCATGTGTGCAAGCGTTTCTTCATTGATAATATGCTTTGTTTGTTCGGTCAGCGGGCAATGCAATGAGATCACGGACGACTGTTCCAGTAAATCCAGCAGTGGCACAAAAGAAACGCCTCTTGCCTCCAGTTCACGGTTGGCTACCAGGTCAAAAGCAAGCACTTTACACCCAAAGCCAATCATAATATCACAAAAGCATTCTCCTATTTTTCCAGTGCCTATCACACCTACTGTTTTACCAAAGAGATCAAAGCCGGTCAATTTATCCAGCGAAAAATTTCCTTCACGTACGCGGTTATAGGCCTTATGTGTTTTCCGGTTCAGTGTCAGCAGCAGGGCCACTGCATGTTCAGCTACCGCATGCGGAGAATAAGCCGGCACTCTTACCACCTGTATATTATTCTCCCTTGCAGCCTGCAGATCAATATTGTTGTACCCGGCACAGCGAAGCGCTATTATTTTTATGTCCTGTTCTGCTAATTTACCAATAACAGCAGCGTTAATTTTATCATTCACAAACACGCATACGCCCTGGCAGCCTTCTACCAGGTTTACTGTTTGTTCATCCAGCGGGGCTTCATAAAAAACGATATCCTGCGTGGTATTATAGCGGTTGAAAAAGACCCTGTCGTAAGTCTGTGTAGAGAAGAAGGCGATTTTCATGATATAGTTTTCGCTGTAAAGATCGGCAAACAGCCTGTATCGCAACAGAAAACTTGCGGAGTTTTATGCCTGCCTGGTAAAAGCAAGCCTGGTGCCGTACAGGTAATCATATTTACTTCTTACCAGGAATGATGCAAGTGAAGGTATTTTTTTCAATGCCGCTCTTTTCCCATCCGGGTAAAACAGGGCAATATGATTACTGTCTTCTTTTTCAAAAACATAACAGCGCTGCCCACAGTGGTCTTTCCATACCTGTTTACCCGATGCAACGCTGGTGAGCTGTCATTCCGTAGTATCTGGCAGCAATTGACAGCTGAGGATATTACCCCTGTGCTGTATACCTGTGATCATTGTATTTACAGAATCGCCTTTCACCATCCTGAAGCAATAAGCCGTAAATATGGTTTTGCCGATGCGGCTGGCATAGAGATAACTGCTGTCCTTTCCGGTTACCAGCAACCAGTTGCTGTTTTGAAAAAATGTTCCAGGGTATCAAACTTTGCTACCGCCAACTGCCCTGTGGGTGCAGGCGCTGCGGTCACCGGCTTCGATGCTGAGGCTGCATTGTTAGTGTTTCCGCATGAAAACCCAGGAATAGTTAAACAAATAAAGAAATGCTGTATGCAGGGTTTTCAAAGGTCATTTGCCAAAATTTTTACGCTATTAAAAAGGAAACCGCTTTGAATAATCAAAGCGGTTCAATAAAACTCAAACTGTTGCGTATAATATTACATGTATTTTGTCCAGGTCTTCCACCAGGTATCGCCTACTGCACAAGCGCCCTTGTAGGTAACCGGGGTGAAAAAACTGTTGTTTAATTTGGCGTTGGTAAAAGTAGCGCCGGTAGCAGCAGGAACACCAGCCGCACTTGGGTTAAAATCAGGCGCTGTATAATTAAACGGCGCTGTTAAACCTGCATCTGTGTTATTGGCAAGAATACTGTTTCCGTAGGCTGCAGTATTAAACCAGGTAGTAATAGAGGCTGTGCTGGCACCTGTTGGCGCGGTGCTGCTGGCACCATATAACACCGGGGTAGGGCAGCCGGCAATAATGGTATTCTGCACCAGTAAAGCACCCGGAATATTGGCATCTGTAGGATTTCCTTTAGTAGCATCTATGTACAGGCCATTGGGGTAGCCCATTATGATAGAATTAAGGATAGACAGGCTGGAGTTTCTCCTGATTTGCGCGCCCCATGAAAAAAGGCTGTTGCCGGTGTTAGTAAGTGTAGCCTTGGGGCCCATCACCGTCATATTAGAGAAAACAGCCGAGGTCTGCGGTGTTAACACGCTTCCATTAGCATCGTTATCGCTTTCAAAAGCCTCGCTTTTAGAGATATCTGCTACCGAAGAATCTCTTAATGAAATACCAAATTGCACCTGGCCTGAAAAACCATTGTCTGTATCAAAATCGTCGTCCAGCGTGCGGAAAGAAATCAGGTGTTTGCAGTTTACTGTGCCGCCAAACCACTCAAAACTATCGTCATTGGCGTAAGAAACCTGCACATAGTCAACAACGGTCTGGTTACCTACACCACCAAAAGTTAAACCGTTGATTTCTTTATCGGGCAAAAATGCATATCCTGCATATTCTATACGTACATAGCGCAGAATACCGCTGTTGTCTGCAGGGTTTTGAGCCTGTGTGGCGGGGGTGCCGTACAAGCCAAGACCATCGCTATTATTAATACCACCTTCAATCTCTCCCACACCGGCTGTTCCATTAAAAGAAGAATTGGTAGGGGCATTGCCCAGCAATACCACCCCAGCCCAATCGCCACGTTTAGGCGTAGCAGCCTCAGATGTAAATACAATGGGTTTATCAGCAGTTCCATCCGCAATTATTTTTGAACTGCGGGTAATGATCAGGCCGCCGTTTTTACCATTTTCGCCAACAATTTTTGTTCCTGGTTCAATGGTTAAAATTGCGCCGCTGGTTACATATACCAGGCCGCGCAGCTTGTAAGTGTAGGCTGCTTTTAAAGTACGGTTGGCAGTAATACGTCCTTCCAAAATGGTGTTCTCTTCTGTGCCCGGTGTAGTGGGCGTTGTAGTACCTCCGTCAACCTCTACCTTGCGGCAACTGCTGGCAAGTACAAAAACCACTAAACCCACTGTAAATAAACGTTTCATATTCTTTTTATTGATTTTTAAAATTTGCTGGATAAATGATTTATTTAAATGTATAGCCAAATGAGAGGCTGATATTGGTTCCATACTGGCGGCTGATGGCCAATGCATCTTTCCTGGCACCGTATTTACCATTGGCGTCAATATCGTGATAGAAATTGGCCCTTTGATTAAAGATATCAGACACATTCAGTCTTATTTCTGCCTTGTTATGGTAAAGTTTTTTTGCAACCTGGAAGTCAAACAGGGGGCGCGGCGCTTCCCATATTTCAGGTACAGCATCATTTCCAACATAAAGAATACGGCGGCCAATCATGTTAAATAATAAAGTGGTACTTACGCCAAGCTTTTCTACATCGTACTGCAGGGCTGCGTTCACCACGTAAGGAGACTGTCCCTGCATGGGCCGGTCTACATTTACGGTTGAATCTTTTATGCGGTTATAGATATACGAAAGATTGGTCTGGAAGGTGAAATTGCGGAGCGCCCTGGCAAAATCAAGTTTTTTGCGGAACTCAAATTCTACACCATAACCGGTGGCTTTCTCAACATTAATATAGTTGAAGGTACTGCTGGAGCCGGCACCAGACTGGTTGAAATACTGCTCAATCGGCTTGGCAAAATGCTTGTAAAAAACACCCAGGGTTACCAGCTCGCCTGCACGTGGATATAATTCATAGCGCAGGTCAAAATTGGTAATTTTTGTGCGCTGCAGGCTTTGGTTGCCTACTACTGATGCACCCAGCTCAAAGTCGTAGAAGGCCAGGGGCGACAGTTCCCTGAACTCCGGACGAACCACGGTTTGTGAAGCGCTGAGGCGTACATTGGTTTTAGTATCCAGTTTAAAAGTGATGTTTAAAGAAGGAAGCAGATCACCTTTTACAGATCTTACAAAACGTGCATCTGTTTTTTTAGTGCTGCCCACCAGCTGATCAAAATGCTCATAGCGTGCTCCCCATACAATGCGCAGCCATTTGTTAAACTGGTTGTCGAACTGTATAAAGCCGGCATTTAAAATAGTATTGGCCAGGTAGCGGAAGCGGTCTTCTGTATACTCGTCGAAGAAAAACAGGTTATTTTGTGTACCGTTGCTGAAATTGGCAGGAGCAAATACCTGGTCTTCGCTCTGCAGGCGTAAAGAAGGATTATCAGAAGGCAGTGTAACAGAGAAAGGACGGGAATTGTACAACCTGTCTTTTACCTGGAATAAATAACCCACTTTAACGGTCTGCTTGTTATCGAACAAAGTGAATGGCGTGGTAAGATTAACGCCTGCATTATAGATATAGTCAGACAGCGTAGAATAGAAAATACTGCCGGTTTTCTGCGAAAGCGTAGAACCAATCAACAGTTCATAAGGATTGCTGGCCGAACTGGGATCCTGGTTGTACTGCACCCTTCTCTGTTGAGGAATGTACTGGTCAAGAATGGTAAAGCTGCCGTACCAGTCCAGCTTGGTTTTAAAATTATCTACTTTGATACTGTGCTCGCCGTTTACCTGTGTATTGAAAAAAGTA
>JANPGT010000553.1:0-7255 GCA_031424135.1 Chitinophagaceae bacterium | reverse complement strand
ATCATCAGCAACGAGAAGCGTTTCAGGGCCCTGCTGCAAAACAGCGCAGACGGCCTGATACTAACTGATGCTACAGGCATTATACTCGATATCAGTCCGTCCGGCACCCGCATTTACGGACACGGTTACGACGAAATGATTGGCAAAACCCGCCCGGACCTGGTGCATCCGGATGACTTGCTGATGGTAGGCAATGCATTTGTGGAGAGCGCTAAACAACCGGGCGCCATCAGCGTATGTGAGTACCGGCACAAACTGGCCAATGGTAGCTACCAATGGCTGGAGTGCAGTTTCAACAACTTATTGCACGAGCCCTTTGTAAATGCCATGGTGCTGAATTTCCGCGATGTCAATGACCGGAAAGTGGCCAATGAAAAAGTAAGAACCAACGAACAAATGCTGATTCGGGCACAGGAAATTGGCCAGTTCGGAAGTTGGGAATATGACGCCTTTACGCAGGAAGTTAAATGGTCTGACTCTATGTACCGCATACATGGAATCAATAAAGACCAGCCTGTTTCACTGGAGCTTTTTTTTCAGCATGTGTATCCGGATGATATCAGTAAGATACAGTCTGTTTTCAGAAACCTGCAGCCCGCTGAACCCAGGTTCAGGGATGAGTACCGTTTTTTAAGGGAGAAAAGAATTTTGGGGTACGCGCTTACCACTATCGACAGCATTTTTGAAGAAGGCAGGTTGCGCAGGGCAATGGGCGTGGTGCAGGATATAACGGAACAAAAAAAAGCAGAAGAAGTATTGCGGCAAAGTGAAGCCCGGTACCGAAAAGCCCAGTCACAGGGCAAACTGGGTCATTGGGAACTGGACATTGTAAATAAGGCATTCTTTTTATCTGATGAGATTTATGGTATTTATGATCTTGCACCCGGCGGCGCGGCTGAAGGTTACGAAACTTTTTTAAACATCATCCACCCCGATGACAAGCAAAATTTTATTAAGGAACTGAACGCCGTACTGAGCGGTCATAAAAACATGAATATTATTCACAGGATAGTACGCAAAGACGGTTCCATACAGTTTATACACGAGATAGCTGAACTGGAAAGATCAGAATCGGGACAGCCATTGCGGCTGACTGGAATGGCACAGGACATAACAGCACAAAAAATAGCCGACGAAAAACTGAGGCGCTCAGAGCATAAATACAGGTTGCTGTTTGAAAACAACCCCATGCCTATGTGGATGAGCTCTATACCGGAACTGAATATTATTGATGTAAACCAATCTGCGCTGAGGCAATACGGTTATACCCGAGAAGAATTCCTGCGGCTGAATTCAATGGACCTGCGCCTGCTGGAAGATGAAGACGTTTTTTTTAAAGAGATAAACACCACCGGTGCTGGTCAGCCCAGTACCATGCAATGGCGCCATAAGAAAAAAGACGGGTCTGTGATTTATGTAGAAATTTTTAATTACCAGATTATGTACGAGGGCAAGCCTGTGTGGCTGGGCCTAAGCATCGACATCACAGAAAAAACAAGGGCCGAAGGATTGCTGAAAAAATCGTATGAAGATATCCGGCAGCTGGCTTCCCACCTGCAGGATATCCGCGAGGAAGAAAGAGCCCACATGGCCCGTGAAATACACGATGAACTGGGACAACAACTAACCGGCCTCAAAATGGACATCTCCTGGCTAAGCCGCAAAAAAGATCTTGACGCGGTACAGCGTGATCAGAAACTGAAAGAAATACTAACCTTCCTGGATGGCACCGTAAACACCGTGAGAAAACTATCTGCTGAACTGCGTCCCAGCATACTGGACGACCTGGGGCTGGTTGAAGCACTGGAATGGTGGAGTACCGAATTTGAAAAAAGATCCGGTGTGCCCTGCAGGTTTCAGCCACCAAAAAGCAACGTGCAGGTCCTATCGGCCATTGCCATTGGGCTTTTCCGTATCTACCAGGAATCGCTCACTAATGTGGCCAGGCACGCAAATGCCACTAACGTTGTTTCTCAGCTGGAAAGCGCCAATGGCAGACTGGTACTGAAAATTACAGATAATGGCAGGGGTTTCGACAGCAGCAATATCAGCCAGAAAAAAACATTGGGGTTGCTTGGCATGAAAGAACGAACTTTGATGATGGGCGGTAGTTATGAAATTATCAGTCAACCCGGCAATGGCACCACCGTTATTATTACCGTTCCATTTAACAGCCCTGAAACGCATTAAATTATAGTATATTTTATGATTCGGATTTTGATTGCAGACGATCATACAGTAGTAAGAAAAGGACTCCGGCAGATCCTGGTAGAGCAGTTTAACCCGGTGCTGGTAGAAGAAGTGGGCGATGCGGAAAGCCTTATTAAGAAAGTAATGACAGCTGAATGGGACGTAATTATTACAGATTTGTCGATGCCCGGCAGAAGCGGACTGGATGCATTACAGCAGATAAAACAGTATTATCCAAAATTGCCGGTCCTTATCCTGAGCGTACACCCCGAAGAACAATATGCATTAAGGGTGCTGAAAGCCGGGGCCGCTGGTTACCTCAATAAAGACATGGCTTCAGAAGAATTAGTAAATGCGGTGCAGCGGGTGCTGTCCGGAAGAAAATACATCTCTCCTTCCGTTGCCGAAAAACTGGCCGTTTCACTGGATAAAGATGCCAGCAAACTTCCCCATGAATATCTTTCAGACAGGGAATTTGATGTTTTGAAGCTGATTGCATCAGGCAATTCAGTCACCCAGATTGCTGAAATATTATCGTTGAGCAGTACTACGGTGAGTACTTACCGCGCCCGCATCATGTCTAAAATGAACATGAAAACCAATACCTCGCTCACCTTATATGCCATGGAAAACAAAATCATCTGAGGGCAAAGCTCAATGGCCCCTACAACGATGTCGTGTAGTTGAAAATCTACACGCAGACTTTGGTTTACACTACACTTATATCAGCACTATCCTACTTTTTTGACAATGGGCCCTGCTGTAGATTTACAGGATGCCAAACGCAATGGACGAAAGCCAAAAAACAATCCTGGTTGTAGACGATTCTCCATTGATTATCAGAAGACTGCTTGAAATGCTGCGTGAAATCCCCAATGTAGGCTGGATCCGGAATGCCGGCAGCTACCAGGAGGCAATGCAGCTTATCAAAGAATTCCATCCGCGCATTTTGCTGCTGGACATTAACCTGCCCGACAAAAGCGGTATTGAAATACTTCGTAACGCCAAAGAAAACGCCCCTTCTGTAAAAGTGATTATGATAACTAACCAGGCCAATGAATACTACCAGAAACTCTGCGTAAAACTGGGGGCTGATTACTTTGTTGACAAGACAAAGGAATTTGAGCAGATTGCCGGTATTATTGCCAGCCTGGATTAGCGTGTTGCGGGATTAAAACAATCTTTAGCAGTATCAATTACCTGAAGGCCTAACTGTATCCTGCTAAATAATTGAAAAGGAAAGACAGTAGCTCCCCTTTTCAATTGAATTATACATTTTTTTCACTGCATATGATTACAGCATCATTCCCCCAGACACCTCAATGCGTTGCGCATTTATCCATTTGGCATCATCTGTACACAAAAACGCTACTACCGGGCCAATATCATCAGGAAGACCCACACGACCCAGCGCTGTAGCAGCAGCGATATGGCTGTTTAATGCCGCATTATCGCGCACGGTACCACCACCAAAATCTGTTTCTATGGCGCCCGGCGCTACCACGTTTACCCTTATTTTCCGGTTGCCCAATTCCTTCGCCTGGTACTTAGTTAATGTTTCAATAGCTCCTTTCATAGATGCATACGCGGCATACCCGGGAAAAGAAAACCGCGCCAGTCCGGTAGAGATATTTACGATGCCGCCGCCATCGGCCATTATTGCCAATGCCTGCTGCGTAAAAAAGAATACGCCCTTAAACTGAATATTCAGCAGGGTATCAAATTGCGCTTCGGTGGTTTCGGCAAAGGAAGCATGAATACCAATGCCGGCGTTATTTACCAGGTAGTCAATATGGCTGGTACCAAAATGCTGTTGTAATAAAGTTTGCAGCTGCTCAAAGAAAAGAGCAAAGCCTGCTGTAGTTGCTGTGTCCAATTGCAGGGCGGCGGCTTTCTGGCCGTTTTTTTCGATGCCAGCCACTACCGCCAGTGCTTCTTCTTTTTTACTGTTGTAGGTGATGATAATGTCCAGGTTCTTTTGGGCCAGGCTGAAGGCCATTTCCTTACCAAGTCCGCGGCTACCCCCGGTAACCAGGGCTATTTTCCTTTTTGGTGATGCGTTTGCGTTCATTGTTTTATCATTTAGTTTGATAAAACAAAGGTAGCACCACCTGGTAGCACCTGTTTGCAAGCATCAATCCGATGTTTGCAAAATTCAAATCAATCAGGCCCGGAAAGCCAACGGCGTTAAACTGGTTTGCTTTTTAAAGAAATTGGAGAAGTGTGCCAGCTCTTCAAACCCAAGGCTGAAGGCAATTTCAGAAATATTCCAGTTGGTCTGTTTCAAGAGCATTTTTGCTTCCTGCACAATGCGGCTGCTGATAATATCCGTGGTGGTTTTGCCGGTATTTTCCTTCAATATTTTGTTCAGGTGGTTTACGTGTACAGAAAGCCGGCTGGCATAATCTTTCGCCGTGCGCAGGCTCAGCTGCTGCCGCGGCGATTCAATGGGAAACTGTCTTTCCAGCAATTCTATAAATAGCGACGAAATACGTGCCGCAGCTGTATGTGCAGGGTACAGTGCGGTAGCCGGCTGCTGCTTCTGCCCGTAATGAATCAGCTCCAGCACATAGTTACGCAGCAGATCATATTTGAAAGCATAATCAGCTGTTATTTCCTTGTACATTTTCTTAAAAATATACAGGATGTCTCCGGCGGCTTCGTCAGAAAGCTGGAAAATAGGATAACCGCCGGGTTTAAAAATGGGCAGTTCATCCAGCACCACGCCGCTTTTTTGACGTGTTAAAAATTCATCGGTAAATATGCAGAAATAGCCAACCTGTTTATCGTCCTGCGGCAACCAGTGATAGGGGATTTTAGGTGTAGCAAACAGGAGTGCATTTTTTTCAATATCCACCACCTTGTCTGCATATTCTGCCTTGTTTCTGCCGCTGATAAGACTTATCTTATAATATGCACGACGGTTATAAGGCATGGCACCGGTTTTCTTACCCAATGCCACCAGGTCTTCAATCTTAAATACATTAAAATGCCCCAGTTCCTTATTAATGCCTTCGGGCACTATGGCTGTTGTTTCCTTATAAAAAGATTCCAGTGTAGTTATCTCCATAATTGTATTGCAAAATACAAATATAGCAAAAGAAGCGCTGCGGCTTGCCTGGCATTAATCTGTCCACAACATACCAGTTGAATAAGTCTTTGCCTGCCCGCTGATCAGCACCCGCGCCCCTTTATTTGCACAAACCAGTTTCCCCATTCTTTCAGACAGCTGCAGCGCCAGCATTTCCTGTTTACCCAATTTTTCTGCCCAGTAGGGAATCAGCGAACAATGGGCCGAACCGGTTACAGGATCTTCAAATATGGAGGCCTGGGGCGTAAAAAACCGGGAAACAAAATCACAGTCGGTGCCCGGGGCAGTAATAATCACTCCACCGGGATCAAGGTTCAGCTGATTAAACACCGGGCGGTCAATCTCTATATTCCTGATCTGCGCTTCTTCATCATATACCAGCAAGTAGTCGCGTGCCAGCAACACCTCTTTGGGCGGCATACTCAACGAACGGAGAATATTCTCCGGCAATACCGCTGCAACAGGTTTGCGGGAGGGGAAATCGAGTGTATACCATCCGTTGCTGACGGTTACCAATAGCTGACCGCTGCGGCTGGTAAAAACAAACCGATCAGCATCATACCCAATTATTTTCAGACAATGCGCAGCAGCCAGGGTGGCATGGCCGCACAGGTCCATTTCAATTTCCGGTGTAAACCAGCGCAGGTGAAAGCTATCACCGTTGTCAATATAAAAAGCAGTTTCAGCTACGGCATTTTCCCTTGCTATTTTTAACAGCAGTGCATCGGGCAGCCAGGCTTGCAGCGGCACCACACAGGCGGGGTTACCACCAAACATGCTGTCTGTGAATGCATCTATCTGGTAGAGATTCAATTTCATATCAGTGATAATATAAATGATGAAATTGGCCTAAAGTTAGGAACAAGCAGGTTGCAAAAAGGCTGGCTCATTTTAACAATCTGCAGTAAACCATTGCACCCGTAAACGCATCTTACCAGTATGAAAGCAATCATATTCACCACCGGCTTTACAATGATGTTTACATTCCTTGTTATGCAGGTAAATGCGCAGGATGCCGGCAACACAGCTGCCAGAAAGCAGGTTGCCCATGGCAATGATGAGGCAGATAAACAGCTTGGACAAAAAATACAACAGCAAAGTCTTTCATCTCCATTTGAAAAACTGGACACTGCTGCGGCCGCTCCTCCAAAAAATAAAAAATCCCTTAAAAAATCACGGCGCCCTTACCTTAAAGCAGGGGCATAAAAAAGAGGCCCGGGGCCTCCTTTTTTATGCATGCATTATTTTATCGCTGCCGGTTTACAAACATACCGGTAAACTTGTTTTCGTATAATTTACTGTTCAATGGCTGATACTGTTTCTGTACTGCCAGCTGCCGCCTGTTCTCTTCGTCTGCCGCTGCAGAGACCCTGCCGAAAGTACCGGTGCTGATATAACGCAGGGCAGCCGCCAGCGAAGGTTCACTCACATCGCCCCAGTTCCTGTTCACACCATCGGGTGTTAATTTATCCGGCACAAAACCATCGTAGTACTCCGCACTGCCCGCACTGTTCACCGTCTTAAATGAAATGGGATAGATAGCATAATCATAAATAGCAATGGGGAAAAACCCTACCGGTTTACCGTAGGTGGTATCGCCCACCAGTTTAACGTCCATGTACGGACGAAGATTATTAATCAGCAATTCACTGGCAGAAGCTGTTTCACTGCTTACAATAAAGAACACCCTGCTTAAGCTGGTAATACTGCCCGATTTCTGGTAGTTGACCGTATTGATGGCTGGTGCAAAAGACACATTGCCAAACCCGGCTTTTCTTTTCAGCAGCGGAAACTTACCGGCAGTAAGTGAATCATTAAAAATATAAGTATACATGGTCTTTCCTGTGGCCGTAGAAGGTACAATCAGGTTGGCCAGCGCATCCTGGGTAGCAGTGGAACCGCAGTGGTTATACCGAAGGTCTATTACCAGTTCGTTAATGCCTTTTGATGCAAAATCAGTAAATGCCGTGGTTA
>JANPGT010000552.1:0-3724 GCA_031424135.1 Chitinophagaceae bacterium | reverse complement strand
GTAGCAAGAGACCCTCTGTAACCAACAATTGCTTTGCTATCCAACTCTTTCACTACATTTGGTTTTGATAACACCCCGTCAACGAATGCAACAATCTTTTCCCGTGTATCAAACTTAAAGAGTGCTTTCCAGAGCGCATACCCCTCTGCTGCTCCATCAACAGCCGACAATGCAGTTATTTCTGGCAGTGCAATGTTATTGGCAAAGGCATTCCAGGTTTTATCCTGTGCAAGCCTTGTTGCAGGTTTCGGCGATCCATCAGCATCGTACCCATCCCTGTCGTACCAATCTTCTTTAAGCGCTTCATGTCGTTGCCGCTCAAACTCATTTTTTGGCTTCCATTGCGTTGAAAGGCAACTGGGCTGATGGTTTGCCCGGGCTACCATATAACCCAACTTAACCAACGGCGCATCTGCTTTTTGCTGTTCAATAACCTTTGGATTGTCGGGATACAACTGTACCGCAGTACCGTCTATCGCGAAGATTCCGACTTTACCGGCGGGCGCCCATTCCAGCCCATCCTGATCTACGCCTGATACAGGACTGTTCGACCCAAACTGGTAAGGGGTAAGCATCGGATAATCCTTACTTATCGGATCCACACTCAAAAACCTCCCCAACCTTCCATCATACACCCGCATGCCATAATCCTGCTGGTTACCCCCGCCTTTTACTTCATCGTCATTTTCTTTGCCATTAAAGCCATAGCGGTAAAGAGCATTGGAAATGGTAAAGCTTCTACCGGCCATCTGCATGCCAAAAGGCGTATAGTCCTGCGCACTGATTAATTCAGCTTCGTAATGATCTGTAAGTGCTGGATTGGCAGATGAAGGAATGGCGTTTTTCTTATCGGAAATAACCGCCAGCACATTGCCAAGGTGATTGGTCAATTCAAAGAACTTGCTGCCCACCTGAACTGCGTCGCGTACCGGGTCCAGTGCGGGCGGAACTGTTATTCCAGGCTTCCACATACCCAGGCGGTTGCTGCCATATAAATGCTGCTCTTCCCATACCTGCCCAAGAAGTCCATCGCCTTCCGCCAGTAACTGCGGCGTTTCGTCTATACGTCCACGCCAACTATAGACAGCCATGGTATTGCCCTGCGCGCCACGGACATAATACGTAATGGTTTTACGGTTGCCGGCAATTACCTGTTTCTGTACCCTGTTACCCGCAGCATCATAGTCGTATACAATGCTGGTACCGCCTGATTTAGTAATGCTGCGTATCTTACCATAGACTGTCCAGCCAATTGCACTGGTGCCCTCTGCGGCATCCCTTACTAAGTTACCAATTCTATCGTAGGTATAATTATCCGCCGGCTGATTATCAATATCTTTTTCTTCCGGGTATGTTGTGATGGGATAATTAAGATCCGGCACCGCATCAGCTACCCGGGCCAACTGGTTGGTAACACCCCACGCATCTGCTGGCAGCGGCTGCATGGGTGCATAGGTTTTCCGGGTATTGTTCAGTGTGTAATAGTAATACCAATAGCCAAGATTATCCATCGCCAGCCTGCGTCCGCCCGCTGTGCTGCCATTTCTATGCAGGTTTGTTATATTGCCATTTGCATCGTAAACAAGCAATTCTTTGTGATCCTCTGTAGCTGAACCATTGCCCCAGGCTGTTCCCGGTGTAACCGAAGCTATATCGTGCGCACTCATCTGCCGCAACCTGCTTAGCTGGTCATAACCGTAACTATAGCCCCTGGGCAGCCCATTTTCTATGCCCGCTATGCTGTAAGTCATGTGGCTGATATTGCCGTTAAACAATCCCTTTCCGGTTACATCGGCCGCGGCAGGTGGCAGGGGCTGGTATTGTATTCCAAAAGCTGCGGCAACAGCCCCGCCGATGGGTATGTAATCATCTTTGTAGTACCCCAGCGTATAGGCCATTGCATCCCTGCCCACCTGCGCATGAATACCGGGCGCATTCAACATGGTTCCATCCGCACCAATTTCTGCATCAGCGCCGGCAGCAATATTCAGCCGCACCGCATTTACCCCTTTCAGCCATCCTTGTAACGTATAAGCATAGTCGCTGCCCTGCACGATACGGCCCGTCAGCGCATCCCCCAGCTCCATACGCGCCAGCGGACCATGCAGGTAATAACGGTAGCCCACATCCTGCTGCAGGGTATTCATTTCCCTGCCGCTATAAGCCCGCAACAGCCGGTTATCGGGGTCGTATTCGTATTTGTAAACAAACTGGTCGCCCTTGTTCTGCTGGTATATAATATGGTTTACTTTACCACTGACAAGATCATAGTCATAGCGCAGATCCTTCAGCATATTCACCGGCGCACCAGTGACAGATTTTTTATTCTCCTGCCATAAGCGTTTAACATTGCCATCGATATCATACTGGTAATGGGTAGCACTGTTATAGTCCGTATTACTGGTAATCGTATTCCTGTAAATGGTTGCCACTACTCTTTTCCGCGACGTATTATAAATACCCTGGCTGCTGGTAATGGTATTATTGGTAACAATACTTTTATCGGGTTGATCGTAGATGGTTTGCGTAACCTGCGTATTGTTACCGCTGGCCAGCCAATTGTTGATGGCGCTGCCAGCCGCAGCAGGATCTGTTTTAGCAATAGCGGTAGTCATGGTTGCCGCACCTGTTTTTTCGCCAGTTGCTGTTATACGGCCCAGTAGATCATATTTTGTATAACTATACCTGTTATTGGCCTCTCCCCGGGTAGATTTTTTTTGCTCCGCATTCTGTGAAACCAGCAGCCGACCGGGCAAATCATAAAAGAATTGGGTGATGCCTGCATCCGGTCTAACCTGTTTTGTAACCGCCTGTAGTGAATTATAGTAGTAATGCGTGGGTAATTTATGTGAAGGATATACGGGCTGATAGTCGCTGCTGAAAACAGTATTGTTGTTGGATGTCGTCAACTGGCCAACCCTGTCGATACTTATCCCCGCCATTATTTCCTTATTTAATGGCAACCATGCAACTAACTGGCCTTCACTTACTGGTACCAGGCAGGTATTAAACGCATTGCTTCTCACTTCTGCTGCATCCAAAGCCCGGTTGTACAGTCTTACCTGCTTAATACTTCCTGCGAGGCCGACTGAAGCTGCGCCTATTACAAGATTTGCCGCATTTGAATTATTTACGGACAAAGCGTTGGTGGTTGCACTATAAGCAAAATCATATTCAATGGTGCCGGCCGCTATATCTGCGGCAGAAAGCGGCGGGGAGGTGGATGGGGTATAATTATATTCATTGGTAATAAGCTTGCTGCTTACAAGGTTTCCATTTACAAATATCCTTACAGGGTCGCTCCAGTTGCCGGTATTTTGTACGGCGATATGTGCCCATTGGCCAACAACCATCAAGCCGCTGACATCACTGGTTATCTCTGCCGTTACAACCCTGTACAGGGAACGGGGAACATTTACTGCCACTTTACTGCGTATAGCCACAGGCGCCTGGCTATTGTAAGGCGATGGCCACTGGTAATTTGTTATTTTGCTAAGCGTATGTGTCCACAATTCGTTGCCGTGTGCTGCCAAATCAACCATTAGCCTGCCATTGCTCAGGTAAATTTTATACCCGTCGGTTTTAGTGTCCCCTGCATTAATGGATTGTTTGGTAAATATTGTTTGAGAAGCGGTGAGACTATTGAACTTCACAAACGCTTCAATGGTAAAAGGTAAAGCCGCCTGCTGAATGGCCGGATTGTCTGCCAGCACGATGCTGGCGC
>JANPGT010000551.1:0-1793 GCA_031424135.1 Chitinophagaceae bacterium | reverse complement strand
TGGAATTCAATCACCCTGAGAATGCCGGCCGCTGGCCCATTTCAAAAGACGGATTAATTGAGACGCAGCCTGCAGAGGTCTTCCACCAGACTAACCGCCTGCCCCTCAGTAAAGAGCTGTTTCAAAAGGACGCACTGGTATTTAAAGGACTTTCATCCAATAGCGTGGTGTTGAGAACCGATAAGGATCCACATGGTATCTCATTTGATTTTACCGGGTTTCCCTTCCTGGGTATTTGGGCCGCTAAAAATGCGGATTTTGTTTGTATCGAACCCTGGTGCGGCATTGCAGACAGTGTGGATACCGATCAGCAACTGGTAAACAAGGAGGGTATCCATGCACTGCAACCGGCGAAGAATTTTGAAAGAACCTGGTCGGTAACCGTATTTTAATCAGCAACCAGTCAGTATGGCTTCCACGCTATTTACGCATATTCAGCTTTTAGCCGGCACTGCAAACCCGGTGCAGCCCCTGCGTGGCAAAGCCCTGGCAACCCTGCCTTTCATAGAAAATGCCTACCTGCTGGTAGAAGACGACGAAATAGCCGCCTTCGGTCCCATGTCTCAACTGCCCACGCATCACTCACCACTCACCACTCACAAGGCGACAGGCCAAATCATGCTGCCGGCCTGGTGCGACAGTCATACCCACCTGGTATTTGCCGCCAGCAGGGAGGAGGAATTTGTCGATAAAATAAGGGGCCTCAGCTACGCGGAAATAGCTGCCAAAGGCGGTGGTATTCTGAATTCTGCCAAAAAACTGCAGTCTGCTACAGAAGACCAGTTGTTTATCAGTGCCTGGAAAAGAATGGAAGAAATCAGCCGCATGGGTACGGGCGCGGTAGAAATTAAAAGCGGCTATGGCTTAACGGTAGCAGATGAGCTGAAAATGCTGCGGGTAATAAAAAAGCTGAAAGAAAAATCGAACCTGCTGGTAAAATCAACTTTTTTAGGAGCACACACTTACCCGACCGCTTATAAAGACGATCACCAGGGATATATCAATCTTATTATTAACGAAATGCTGCCGGTGATTGCGGCAGAAAAACTGGCAGATTATATAGATGTATTTTGCGAAACCGGTTTTTTTTCCCCGCAGGAAACCGATACTATTTGCAGGGCTGGCATGAGGTTCGGATTGAAACCAAAGATTCATGCCAACCAGTTGCAGCTCTCGGGCGGCGTACAGGCCGGGGTTGCGCTGGGAGCCGTTTCTGTAGACCACCTGGAAACCATGGACGAGGCGGCTATTACAGCCCTTGCCCATTCTTCTACCATTGGCACCATGCTACCCACCGCCGCCTTCTTTTTGCGGATGCCGTTTCAACCGGCGCGGCAGCTGGTGGATGCGGGCTGTGCCATTGCGCTGGCTACAGATTTCAATCCAGGTTCCAGTCCCAGCGGCAATATGCACCTGGCCATGGCCATGAGCTGTATACAAATGAAATTATTACCGGAGGAAGCTATTAACGCGGCTACCATCAATGGTGCATTTGCCATGGAAGTACAGCAGCAGGCAGGCAGTATTGCCGTGGGTAAAAAAGCCAACCTTATTCTTACGAAGCCTTTGCCATCCCTGGCGGCCATTCCCTATTACTTCGGCAGCAACTGCATTGATAAGGTGATCATAAAAGGATCTTTTTTATAAGACAGTACACCCAGTTATCTCACCAGCATAATAACACCTTTGTATTGCTCCGTACCGCCCTTGGCCATTTCCAGGGTAATATTGTAAACATAGCCACCGGGCGCCGCAGCACTGCCATTCAGCTTTCCATCCCAGCCAAACTGCTT
>JANPGT010000550.1:0-3265 GCA_031424135.1 Chitinophagaceae bacterium | reverse complement strand
CGGTGAACCTGAATTCTTTTTTTAGATCATTGAGCAGGTTAAGCACATGCGCCTGTACGCTTACATCTAATGCGCTTACGCTTTCATCGCACACAATAAAAGATGGGTTGAGCGCCAGCGCCCTGGCAATAACAATGCGCTGCCGCTGGCCACCGCTGAACTCATGAGGGTCGCGGTTAAAATGTTCAGGCTGCAGGCTCACTTTGTGCAGCAATTCCATCACCCTTTCTTTTCTTTGGGCAGCAGTGGGCAGTACTTTATGCACCTGCAGCACTTCCTGTATGGCATTGCCAATGGTAATGGAAGGGTTGAGCGCAGAATAGGGATCCTGGAAAATGATTTGTATGTCTTTTCTTAGCCTGCGCAGGTCGGCAGGTGGATATTGCAGCAGGTTCTTACCCCTGAATAAAATGTTGCCACCGGTGGGTTCTATCAACCGCAGCAGTGTTCTGCCCAGCGTGGTTTTGCCGCAGCCCGACTCACCCACCAGGCCAAGGGTTTCGCCGCTGTATACGTCAAAACTTACATTGTCTACCGCCCTGGTATAAGCGCTAACCCGGCCAAAGAAATTTTTCTTTCCCGGAAACCATACCTGCAGATTGTTTACTTCAATTAATTTTTCCGGGACGGTATTTTTTAACAAAGATGTATTGGTGGCAGCAGGAGTTGGTGCCAGAATGCCGCCTGCCGTCTCACGCCTCACGACTGTCGTCTCCCGACTCCCGACTCCTGGCTCCCGGCTATCGCCTCCCGACGCCGGTTCCCAGAAATCACTCACCACCGGTAACCGCTCACCCCTGGTATGCAATACCGGCCGGCAGGCCAGTAATCCTTTTGTATAAGGATGCTGCGGATTTTGCATGATGTCTTTTACGGGGCCGCTTTCTACAATATTGCCCTTGTACATGACCACTACTTTGCTGGCAATTTCTGCTACCACACCCAAATCGTGTGTAATAAAAATAACGCCCATGCGGGTAGCCAGCTGCAATTCCTTAATAAGCTGCAAAATATTTTTCTGCACGGTTACGTCAAGCGCCGTAGTGGGTTCATCGCAAATCAGCAATGCCGGGTTACCGCTCATGGCCATGGCAATCATTACCCGCTGTTTCTGTCCGCCGCTCAGTTGGTGCGGGTAGCGGCGGAACATCGCTTCCGGCTGGGGCAGCTTCACTTTTTCAAATAAGGCGATGGTTTGCTTTTTGGCGCTGGATCTGTCCATTTTTGCATGCACCAAAATAGCTTCCATTACCTGCTGCCCGCAGGTGAAAACGGGGTTGAGCGAGGTCATGGGCTCCTGGAATATCATGGCAATTTTATTGCCGCGGACTTGGCGCAGTTCATCACCTTTACTGTTCAGGAGATTGATAGTCTGTTCGCCGTCCTCACTGAAAAGAATGCTGCCATTGGTATAGCGTACCGTCTTTGACGGCAGCAGTTGCAAAATGGAAAGCGCTGTTACAGATTTGCCCGAACCTGATTCACCTACTACGGCTACAATTTCGCCGCGGTTTACTTCCAGTGAAATATCATGAACAGCAGGTTGAGTACCCTGCTCTGTTTCAAATGCTATCTGGAGATTTTTTATTTCAAGTAATGCGTTCAAAGTTCTTGGTTCATAGTTTTTAGTTCTTAGTTCACGGAAGTGCTGGTTTCATTAAGCTGGTATTCCGCGCCCATCGTGCCATAACCTGGAGGTGGCAGCGGTAACGAACTATAAACTCCGAACTAAGAACTATATTAAAACCGAAGGTGCCTAACTGTATGCCCGTCATTGATCAGCTGCTTCAGGGAGTCGATGCCAATCTTGATATGGTTCTCCACAAAACTGCCGGTTACTTTCTTGTCGCTTTCCTCTGTTTTTACGCCTTCGGGCACCATGGGAGAATCACTAACCAGCAGTAAAGCACCTGTGGGTATTTTATTATAGAATCCTACAGAAAAGATAGTAGCTGTTTCCATATCGATGGCATAGGCCCTTACTTCTTTCAGGTATTCTTTAAAAGCTTCATCGTGTTCCCACACACGGCGGTTGGTAGTATATACGGTGCCGGTCCAATAGTCCAGCTGGTAATCCCGGATGGTGGTAGATATGGCTTTCTGCAGGGCAAAAGCGGGCAGCGCCGGTACCTCTGGTGGAAAATAGTCGTTGGACGTACCCTCTCCGCGGATGGCCGCAATGGGCAGTATCAGGTCGCCGATTTTGTTGCGCTTTTTAAGTCCGCCGCATTTACCCAAAAACAGCACCGCTTTGGGACTGATGGCGGTCAGCAAATCCATTACGGTGGCGGCGGTAGGGCTTCCCATACCAAAATTAATAATGCTGATGTCGCCGGCGGTAGCGCATTGCATGGGTCTGTCTTTGCCCACTATTTCTACACTGTGCCATTCTGCAAACAGGGCTACATAATTGCTGAAATTGGTCAGCAGGATGTATTCGCCAAACTGGTCTAAGTTTTGCCCGGTATACCTGGGCAGCCAGTTTTGAACAATTTCTTCTTTAGATTTCATGTGTATTTTTTGTTTTTGCTGCAATACCCGTTATCACTGAATAACCACCATGACTGTATTGATTTCAGTGGTGATAAATTCAGCGATAATTCATATTAAAAATTTTGTATTTGCATTTTGCAATCAGCTAAGATAGTAAATTGCCATCGCAGAAAGTGATCACCCAACTATGATATTCATTAACTATCCACCGCACCAGTATAAAATACGCGAGGCGGGCGTAAAAAAGGAAGAGATATGGGACGATACCCGGCGCCAGTGGGTGAGCCTTAGCCCTGAAGAATGGGTACGGCAGAACTTTGTGCAGTTTATGGTACAAATTTGTAAATACCCGGCGTCTTACTTAGCACTTGAAAAGAAAATTCAGCTGGGGGACGTTAAGAAACGCTTTGATATACTGGTGTACAATGGGGCTGTAAAACCCTGGCTGATGGTGGAATGCAAGGCCAAAGATGTACAGATTAACAAAAAAGTGCTTAGCCAGGTATTAAATTACAATATGGCAGTACCTGTTCCCTACCTGATTATTACCAACGGCGATACTACTTATGGTTACCACCGCGACGGGCTTGAATTAAAAGAGTTGACGGAACTACCCGTTTATGAGTAATAGTGGAACGCACCCGCCCGAACGCCAGCCCGAAGGAATTCATTCTGGCGGGACGTTCAGTGGGGCGGGGATTATCATGATTTTTTACGACAGGCAGGATTTTTTTGCTGCTGTTTGTCATTCTTGTGTACGCACAATTTTACA
>JANPGT010000549.1:0-2214 GCA_031424135.1 Chitinophagaceae bacterium | reverse complement strand
AACCGGTAGCAATATCCAGTTCATTGGAAACTACTTTTCCAAAAGCCGTGCAATTAAACTCCATGGCCGCCCCCGGAATCTTTGTAGGCGCCGCATACTTTTCATAAGGCTCATCACCTCTTTCCTGTACTGAGTCATACTGGTTCAGTCTTACTTTCTCTGCTACCCATTTAAATGTTAACTTATCAATCTCCGGCATGGGCCGGTCGTCCCAAAGATCTACCCTGTCAAGCGAGAGCCTGACCTTATTTTCCTTTTTCCAGATCAATGCCCCCAGCCAGCCATTGCCCAGGGGAATGCCTTCGTCCCATCGCGTAGCCAATGAATCAAACACTAAATTATGTGCAGTACCTGGTTGCGCAAACATCGCCTGCGTTGCACACAGCAGGTAAACTATGAATATTTTTTTCATCATATTTATTTGACCCGCTTTGGTTCCTGCACCAGCATCGTATCTGTTTGAAACAATGGCACCTGGTAGCCACCGGAATCCAGTCTTACTTTCGGAAAAGATTTTTGCAGCATTGTCCAGTCAGTATTTTTTACGCCTGTTTTGTAGAAATACAGCGATTGCAACTGCTTTGCGTTTTTAAATGACAGCAGGCCTGCTGCCGTAATTTTTGTACCTACCAGGTTTACCAATTGCAATTGCTGCAATACTGCCAGTTGACTGAGTCCTTTATCAGTAAATCCAGTGTTCATCAATTCCAGCCTGGTAAGATTACCGCACTGCAATAATACAGCCGCTGCAGCATCCGTAATTTTTGTATCGCTCAACTTTATCCAGACCAACTGTTTTTTAAGCGGCAGGAGTAATGCCATTTCTTTATCGGTGATATTCTCTGCTGAAACAAAACTGGCCAGCAGGTAATTACTGCCAAGTGCCACCGGCATTACGACGATGCCCCGCTCTTTCAATTTTTTGATAGCAGCTTCATCTGCTTTTTCAACAGGAGTGGAAGGCACATCTGCAATGGCCTTTTTTTCTATTACGGTGTTTTGTAGTCCTGCCAGTATGGGCTTAATCTTCTCCGTTTGCTGCAGGTCTTTCGTTTTCTTGTCAAAGGAAGCGCCGCTGGCAATCCACCAATGCAGCAGGGCGGTTTCTTTTTCGGTCAGCTGGGGCTTTTCCTTTGGCGGCATATGGTGTTCATTGGATTTCTCCAGCAAAATTCTTTTTATCATTTCGCTTTCATCTGCCTTACCCACTTCTATGATAGCGCCATCCTTACCGCCTTTCATCAGTAAATCTGCCTGGTCCATTCTCAATTTTCCTTTTTGCTTGCTGGCGCCATGACAGCTGTAACATTTGGTTTGCAGCATGGGCTGTATGATATCGGTATATACCACCGCTTCCTGCACATCCGGTATCACCTTCTTCACCACTGCTGTGACCGTATCTGAAGTATTGTTGAAAGCAGCCGTCAGGTAATCACTGCCATGGGTAAGCGAACCGCCCAGGTGTCCGGTTACAGCAATCAGCAGCAGCAGTGAAACAGGCAGGGCCCGTTGGTATTTCAGGGTGGATTTTTGCTGTTGTAAAAAATACCATGCCGTAGCTACTATTGCGGTAATGATACCCAACCACTGGTGCCGCCCTACCAGCGTTTCATCATAGTCTCCGCTGGAAGAAAGCAGGTAACCGGTAATACAGGAGGCGATGGCGCTCAGCATTCCCCAGAATAAAGTGATGCCAATGGCGGGTTGCAGTAATCGGTATTTTTCCCGCGCAGCAAGCAATTGAAAAAAACAAGCCAGCAGCAAGATGCCAATAGGAAGATGAACCAGTAAGGGATGGAAGCGGCCGATGAATTCAGACATGTTGAGCTGTTAGCTATAAGCTTTTAGCTGTTAGCATAGGGGCTGCTATAAGCTGAAAGCAATTTATTATTTAAATTATACAGGAAACTGATCTTTTTTTATCTACAGGTAACTAAACAATCTACTCTTTCAGTACCAGCTAATAGCTAAAAGCTTATAGCTATTTGCTGGCTGCTACTCATATCGTTTCCGCAGCACCCGCATCATATGCGCATTAATGGCCCATTGATCTGCCAGCGGTTGCCGGGTATAGGGCAGCGTGGGCATATAATCCGGGGGACCGAACTCTGTTAATATGGTCATTGGTTTTCCTTCTTTTTTCTTGCGCTCAATTACTTTGTCCCACCAGTCGAAATGCTGTTTCACCGCTGCTTCCCATTCAGGCGCACGGGG
>JANPGT010000548.1:0-18881 GCA_031424135.1 Chitinophagaceae bacterium | reverse complement strand
GCAGGTTGTGTTGTAGTTTAGGCCCTGGTACGGCATTGCCGCCGTTTTCATTGAAATTGCAACCTGCAATGGCCAGGTTGCCGCCTCCACTTATAAAAACACCGTTATAGGTACAGTTCTGCACAGTGATATTTTGCAGCCTGATATTTTTCATCTGCGCTGCTGTTGCTGCGCGGAATATGATACCTCCGCGGTTATACCCACCGCGGTAAGAGCGGCTGCTGTTGGGATCATCAGGGATAGCTGTTTTATTGGAACCTTCTATTACCAGGTCGCGGATCGTGATGTCATGCAGATCATTGGATGCATTCACCATAGCATCCCTGTCTGCAGCTGTTGGGTCCAGGAAAACTATAGTGCCCAATCCTTCGCCCGCAAGGGTACAGCCAGATGGAATTTTTAGTGTATTGGGCAATAAATGGATGCCTTTCTTCAGCAATACCCATCTTCCGCTTCCTGCTGCACTGTCCAGGGCTCGCTGGATGGATTGACCGGGTGCTACAATGATCGCGTCTGCAGGAACCGCAGGCAAAGCAGCGGCACCGGCACCCGCTATTTTGCAAGCAGGCGGCAGCAAGTTTTTTTCTTTTTCTATGGGATTCCCTGAAGGAGCTCTAACGGCCGTGAGTATACTACGTGAGGCTTTGGCGCGAACGGAGTCTGCTGCTTTTTTTGTATAGGCCAGTTGTATACCGCGGGAAGCATAGTGACGGTAGACGAATTCATAATCATCGCGCAAGCCCTTTGCCCGCTCAGAAATGCTGCCATAGCTGTGGGGAGCGGAACCTAAAAGGAATTGTGCCGTATATTCAAAACCCAGCGCCAGGCGGTTATTCGAAAGCAGGTCGGTACCCTGCGTCCAGGCAACCTGTGCGGCACCCGCAAACTCTCCAAGGCCCAGTTGTACATGCCCCTGGTCGCGCATGCTTTCCTGGCATTGCCCGCTGGGATAAATGTATTTGAAAAGACTGCCGTTAACGGGTGCGTGCAGAAAATGATCTATAGCATTGTTGTACATGGTCCTGTTATCGGTAAAGACAGCCATGGCCAGTAAACTGTGAATAATGGCGCCATCCCAGTTGCCATTGGCCTGCGGAAAATAATACCGCAACAGGGGATAGTAAGCTGTCATCAGCATATTGGTAAACGCATCAATGTCTTTCTGTTGCCAACCGGCATTGCTGTAACGCAGCAGCTCTGCTGCATTGCAGAGTTGGTGACCGGTCCAGGCAGCCAGCAGTTTGGCGTCGTTATAGTCAAAATCCCATAGTACCGGGCTCCATGCATTTAATATCGCGATGGCCTTATCAGCATACGGTTTGTCGCCGGTGATATACCATACCAACGCATAATTATAAGCCATGCCGGCGCTTTTAGACAGGTCATCTCCCCCTATATTGGGGCGGCCATAAGGCCCGCGCAGTACATGCGTATGGGGCATGGCAGTGAATGGGGTGTCAGCTGCTTTTTGTAGCCTGCTGAATGCGTCTTTATAGGGTTGCCTGCCCTCCCGCACCATTCTTTTCATATACTGCAGGTCTTTTGATTGCTGATCAATGCCCGGGTGGATGAAGGCCTGTGCCTGCAACAGCGTTCCTGTTGCGGTGGTGAACATAACGCACAGTATCAGAAGTCTGAAAGATGAATACATGCTGACAGGTTGTTTAATTGAAAAGGTATTTATTAACATGTAAACACACACTAATAAATACCTGAAGATTATATAAACTGTTTTTATTGGCTACTATTTCATTGTATACCGTTTCATGCTGATAACCGCAGAGCCATTGGCATTTACTGAGTTGATATACACATAGGCCCTGTATTTACCGTCTGCTGTTTCAACCCATACCCCTGCCTCCGCTTTCAGGTTAATAGCAAAATTGGGCTGGCCGGTCATGTCCAGTTTTTCAAAATCAATATCATCAATAAAAATACCGCCGTACTGCAGCCTGGACAGGTTATAATCCTGCAGGTTAAATACCTTCAGCAATTTTGCATTCCTGTTTACACCGGCAGGCAGGGTAATACCCGGAAGATAGGTTGTATCGGCCGCGGGGGCTACCAGTGCATGCGCAAAACTGCTGGTGCTGAGGTTACGGTAGAGATATACAAGATCAATTTTGGCCGCGTTGGCAGCGGCATTGGCGGCATTGTACACGGTGGTATCTGCGATAGAGATATAGGCCAGGTTGCCATTACTTACAGCAAGGTTGCGTACCATGTCCATTTTTGCAATAGTATAGGGACCCATGGAATAAGTGGTTGTTTCCCCGTTGCTGCTTTTTGCCGTGAATTTAAAACTGACTGTTTTGCCGCGGGCCGCTTCCGGAATTACATAGTAGTAGCGAAGGGTGGCAGCAGAAGTGTCTTTGTTATAAGTTACCAGCGTATTGGTTTTGGTAGTTACTGAAGCTGTACCTACGGTAACGGGTACGTCTACACCACTTCCGTTGGTATAAAAAGACCTGTTTTCCATAAAAGTGCCTGCTGCCCCTTCGATGCTGGCTTCAACTTCGGCAGATACCAGTTTACCTTTTTCCGGTAGTATGGCCATGGCATAGGCAAACTCAATGGTTTGCGTAACAATATTGGGGCCCAGCGTTCTTTTGATAGCACTGTTCTGCAGGTTGGAAGGGGCTACCGGCAGGGCATATTCTTCTTTTTTACACGCCAGCAGGCTGGTCAGCAGTATCAGCAGTAAAGAAATCTTTGTAAAATATTTATACCTGTGTTGCATTGCAATTTGTTTAGATGTAAAAAATTAGCGTGGCTGAACCGTGATGATCACTTTATAAGCTTTTCTCACCTGCCTGTTGCCGGACACCACCGTCCAGGATTTGGGATTGGCCAAATCAGAAAAATCTACCTTGCCGGTAATCTTGGGATCCAGTTTTGCATCTGTTACCAGTGAAAACTGCGGGTAAAGATTCTTCAGGTCGGTGCCGAAATTAACTTTCACCAGGATGGTTTGCGCTACTGTATCAATGGCTACCGCACCATTGCGTACAGTTACATAATCGGTACCCAGCAGTTCAAAATTGCTCACGTAGCATTCTGCCCGTGTTGTAATCAGCAGGCCGTCTTCATCAATTGGTTGCTGATTGGATTTTTTGCAGGCGCTCCATAGTATGGTGACCAATAACAGACCCAATATTATTTTTGTATACTGTTTCATTTGTTGCATTTTTATTTTGGTAACGGCCTGTTTTATCTCCAGGGAATATTTTGTGTAAGGTTGGGGTTCCTGTCTCTTTCTCCCGGGGGAATTCTGAAGATATAGTTCTGCTGATATTCCCTGTCGGCAGTATTCTGGAAATAACGCTGCTGGTTGGCGCCATAGGTATCAATACGCCAGAGGCCAGGGCTTCCCGGAGGTCCCCAAACTCTTTCAATAGCTCTCCAGCGGCGCAGGTCAAAAGAACGTTGCCCTTCACCTACCAGTTCCACAATTCTTTCCTGCTCAATGGCGTTGAAAAATGAGTTGCGGTCGGCAATCTTTGCAGCGGCCAGTGCCGGCAGGTTGCCACGGCGTCTTACTTTGTTTACCAGGTCAATGGCATCGGCAATGGGGCCGCTTACTTCGTTGGTAGCTTCAGCATACATCAGGAATACATCTGCGAGGCGGATAACAGGCCATGCAAAATCACCGTCGCTGCGGCCCTGGCCGGCATAGTTCCGTACAAATTTTCTGAACACATAACCAGAGTTGGTGCCGTCTGTATTGTAGGTGGTGTACTTAACGCCGTTGATGGTAACGGCCACTGCCCATGTCTGGTAGATAAAAGGTACAAAACCTGTAGACGCAAGTGACGCCATGCCGATGCTCATTTCATAATCCCATTGCATGGTTGACTTCATGCGGTAGTCGCGGTCTGCATAACTGTTTGGGTTAACTGCAGAATTCAGCGTGGTGCGTGCGTTGGGGTTAGTGGTGGGATTTAAAGGTATCAGCGGTGCTGCAAAATCGCCTGTGGTCAGCGATTGGTACCTGTCGGCCAGTTCATAACGTGGTGCCACCCAGCATTGTGAACCCTCGTGCGAGCGGCCCGAGAAATCACGCATCAGTTCTTCGCCCTGGCTGGTGCCGGTGCCCCCATGCGTAAACACCATTATCATTTCCGGGTTGCCGTTTGCCTTTGGTGTAAATAAAGTATAATAATTGGGCAGGATGTCTGCCTTGCCCAGTGCATCAATCTGGCCGGGATCGCCGTTCTGGTAAAGCGTGAGTCCATAGTTATTAATGACTGCCTTAAAGTCGGCAGCTGCAGCGGTGTAAGCGGCGGTAGCAGCAGCAGCGCTGGGTGTAAAGCCTTCCAGCTCGGGCCAGCCGTTTTTATTCCAGGATGCCCAGTACAGTTGTAATTTTCCCCTGAGTGCAAGTGCGGCTGGTTTGCCTGCCCTGCCCAGTGCAGCACCCTTCACCGGTAATTTATCAAAGGCAGACGTAAAATCTGCCATAATGGAATCTTTCACCTGGCCAATAGGGGTACGTGCCAGCGTAGACACATCAGTGTTAGTATATACCACTTTCGTGAAATAGGGTACATCGCCCCACATAGAAATGAGTTTGAAATATGCCAGGCCCCGCAGCAACCGCGCTTCGCCTTTAATGGTTTCCAGCACGTCTGTGCTGGCACTGGTACCGGCAGCCTGCATTTTTTCTACATTGTATATAACATAATTAGCACGGTTTACAGTGCCATACAGGTACCTGTACATATTGTCGAAACTGCCGCCGTAGCCGGTAGGGTTGAAATTGCCGCCATTATAGGCATCCCCCAGGCGCAGGTTGCCCCCAGTGGTACTGTTACCGCGGACGCGGGTATATTCTGCCTGGCCGTCAAAATAATAATCGCGGTCAAAGCAGGGCCGGGCAGCTGCGTAGAGACCATTCAATCCATAGTTGGCGTCTGCTTCTGTTTTCCAGAATACATCGGGCGACAGTTCGGTAGTAGGCGCCTGTTCCAGTATGCTTTTGCGGCAGGCAGTCTGCAACAGGCAGCTGGCCAATACCGTTATAGAGAGTATGATGGAAGAAAATGGATACTTTCTCATAATTGACAATTTTAAAAGCCGAGTTGAACGGAGAGTGAATAAGCTTTGTTAAGAGGGTAAAGGTTATTGGCGTTGCCGGCTTTTTCCGGGTCAAGGCCCCTGAACGAACTGGCCGTCAGCAGGTTTTCTGCAGACCCGGCGATCCGTAAATTGGTAATGCCCAGTTTGCCAAAAAGCCTGGTGGGGATGCTGTAACCCAGCTGCAGGTTTTTCAGCCGCAGGTAGCTCATATCATCCAGCCAGAAACTGGTATTGACCGTGTTGTTGCCGCTGCCACCTATACGGGGCAATGAGCCACCACGGTTTTCTACTGTCCATGGCTCTGTCCAGAGCGCCTCTGTAGCTGCATAACGCGATGTGCCGAAGTTTACATTGTTGAAGGCATTTATCCAGTAATCTTTGCGGCCGGTTGAACCCTGTAATAAAATGGCCAGGTCAAGGCCCTTCCAGTTTACATAACCATTGAACGCAAAAAATGTAGTAGGCCTGTCCCGCTGGATATTGGAATAAGCTTTTTGATCATTTCCATCTATACGGCCATCTCCGTTGAGGTCTTTGCGCAGGATGTCTCCCGGCTGTGCGCCCTGCGGAGTGGCTTTGTAAACATCATCCCAGGTTTGGGCGATACCTATATCCTCATACCCATATACATAGTTATACGGCATATTGATAAATACAGTATTACCCGAGTTGGTAGCGCCGCGGCCGAGAAAATCGCTCCATTGTTCTACGCGGTTCTGGTTATAAGATACATTAAGGCTAAGGCCATAATTAATGTTCCTGCTAATCTTGTCTCTCCAGGCAAAATTACCTTCAATACCCCGGTTCCTCATTTTGCCCAGGTTGGTGCGCGGGGCGGTATATGCTCCGCTGGCCAGGTTGGATAAAGTGGAAGGTCTTACCAGCCCTGTAGTAAGCCTGTCGTAATAGTCAATTTCTGCGGTGAGGCGGTTATTGAAGAAGCCCAGCTCCAGTCCCAGGTTGAATACATTGGTGGCTTCCCAGGAAAGTTCCTGGTTAATCAGTTTCTGGTTTACAAAACCACGCTGCACCACGCCACCAATAATATAGTTATTGGAAGAAAGTGTTGATTGCTGTTCATACCTGCCGATACCACTGTTATTTCCCAATCCGCCGTAAGAAACACGCAGTTTACCACTGCTTAAAAATTTGCTGAGGAATGGTTTAAATAGATTCTCTTCGGTAAAACGCCATCCCAGGGCTGCGCCGGGAAAAAATCCAAAACGTTGTCCGGGTGCAAACTTCGATGATCCATCTACGCGGAAATCACCTTCCAGCAGGTACTTTCCAAAAGCGGTATAGTTAACCCGGCCGATATAAGATTTCAAACCTTCGGTACTTGAACTGCCGCCGGTGGTTTGAATATCCGTTAAGGCAGCATCCAGTTCATGCAGGGTTGGATAGATACGGTCATTCCTGGAAGCGCCTTGTGAACGGTCGTACCAGTATTCTTCACTGTATACAAACAGTGCACTCAGATCATGGTTAACGCCAATTTTGGTTTGATAATTCAGGCGGCCATTCATCACCGTTTTATAACCGGTAAGTGTAGTGTTGCTGATAGCAGCATTCGGCCCTACATAGACACGGCTGCCAAAAGCCCCTGTCTGGAAATTGTAAGCCTGGTTAGGCGTAGCGGCCGACCAGTTAAACTGATTATAATAAATCAATGAATAATCGGCTGTAGCGGTAAGGCCTTTAATCGGCGTCCAGTCCCAGTACATAGTGCCATTGGCTTCCTGCCGGGTCTGGTGATTGGGAGAGTTGATATAAACAGTGTAGGGGTTGTAAGCCTGTGGGTCTTCGCCATAGGCCATCACACCGCCATAATAACCTGTTTTTGGGTCGTATGGAGTGATACCGGCAATGGCATACTGCATATCGAAGCCGGCGGTATTGGTAGGAGCCGGGTCTGTAAAGCCCTCTTCCAGCGCATATATAAATTCAGACCAGTTACCGCTGAATTTTACACCTGTATTCATGTTACTGCGCACTTTGTAATCAAAATTGAAGCGGGCGTTGTACTGTTTGTAATCGTTGTTGATTTGCAGACCCTCTTCATCTTTCATGCCGGCAGAAATAAAGAAGTTGGATTTATCGTTGCCACCGGAAGCGGAGAGATTGTAATTCCTGAGTGTTCCGTTGCGCAGGAGAATATCGAACCAATCAGTATTGGGATAGCGCAGGGGATCAATTTTGCCCAGGGCCATCCATTGGTCGATAGTGCCGTTTTTATACAATTGGTTGCCGGGCAGTGTGTTGGTAGCAGCCCTTCTTTGCTCCAGCGTAAGTGCACGTGCATAGTCGGCCATAAAACCAAAACCTTTGGTGGGTTTTTCCAGGGCCAGGTTGGTATTAAAATTTATGGCCGTTTTTTTGCTGCCTTTGCCGGATTTGGTGGTAATAAGGATAACACCGTTGGCGGCTCTTGAGCCATATACTGCGGCAGACGTAGCATCCTTCAGCACGGTAACGGTTTCTATATCGTTTACGTTTACCCTGTTGATGTCCACATCGGGAATGCCATCTACTACCACCAGCGGCGTACTGGTATTGGAGCTGCCCAATCCCCTGATGAGTAAAGCGGCGCCATTACGGCCAGCCATACCCGAAGATTGCGTGGCTGCCAGGCCGGGTACCAAACCGCTGAGCCCTGCGGAAATATTGGGCAGGGCGCGACCAGTAATTTTCTCATCGATGGTGACCGTAGACACAGCACCAACAAGATTAACTTTTTTCTGCCGTCCATAACCAACCACCACCACATCATTCAGTGCGCCTACTTTTTGTTTAAGACTTACGTTGTAAACAGCCCCTTCTGCTACTACAAGCGCAATCGTTTCGGTATTGGTAGATGAAAACACCAGGCTGTCGCCGTTGCTGGCGCTGATGGAAAATTTTCCTTTGGCATCGGTAGAAACACCGCGGCCTGTTTTCTGTACCGTAACGGATACATATTGAACCGGACTGCCGGTTTCATCCGTCACCACACCTGAAATCGTTTTCAGTTGTGCACTTGCCAGAAGAGAAAATAAGAGAAAAAACAGGAGTAATGCAGGTTGTCCGGGAGATATTTTTCCCTGCAAACGAAGCGGTGGAAGCATAGCAATCAGTTTTTGAATGTGAAATAAGCCACCTCAAACTTGGCAAAAAAAGCTGGAATCGTTTTCAGATATTAACAATTTATTTACTAAAACGTTTGAGTAGTATTTACCGGAAAATCGTATGAGACCCTGAAAAAAACTGTATTGTTGTGCAGCGTTTTTGAATGTTGCTGTTTGCTGCAGCTCATTTTTGCAGCAGGTACTGAAGGGATATGCTGGTAAAACCAGTTTACTATTCCGGCAGCAGATTGCAGGGTATTACTGATTCACCATCTGTTTTTTATGTAGACACTATTATAAGCACAGGGTAATAATATTTATTTATGATGCTGAGGTTTATATGCTTACCGCTATTGCTGGTCTGTTCAACAGGCAGTATGCTGCAACAACAAACGCAACCTGCACCTTTTACAGGTGCAGCGCAGGAGGTTTTGCGGAAGCAGATTTTACGCGAAGCGGACTGGGCACTGCAGCAGTTACCCATTACAGTTACGGCAACACCGGCAGCGCGCAGCGCGGGTGGCCTGCATGATTTTTACAGCGAAGGCGATTACTGGTGGCCCCATCCTTTAAGCGCCGATAGCCCCTATGTGCAGAAAGACGGCATGAGCAACCCTGCAAATTTTACTGCGCACCGCCACGCCATGATACGGTTCAGCAGGATAACCGGCGCATTGGCGGCTGCCTATAAAATAACGGGCGACGACCGGTATGTGCTGCAGGCACTTACACATTACAAAGCCTGGTTTACTGACACTGTAACGATGATGTATCCGCACCTGCAGTACGCACAGGCCATTAAAGGCCGGTTCACCGGCCGGGGCATTGGCATTATCGACGGCATACAGTTAATGGAAGCAGCGCAGGGTATGCTGCTGATGGAAAAATCAAAACGGATGGATGCGGCTGTGCTGGCCGGTACAAAAAAATGGTTTGATGTGTTTTTAACGTGGCTTTGCAACCACCCTTACGGAAAAGATGAAATGAACGCGGCCAATAACCATGGTACCTGCTGGGTAATGCAGGCCGCTGTTTTTGCGAAATTTACCGGAAACAGGGCCCAGATGGAATTCTGCAGCAACCGTTACAAAAATGTATTGCTGCCCCGCCAGATGGCGGAAGATGGAAGTTTTCCGCTGGAGCTTAAAAGAACAAAGGGCTACGGCTATTCCATTTTTAACCTGGATGCCATGGCCACCATTTGCCAGGTATTGTCTTCAGATGACAATGATCTCTGGAATTATGAAACGCGGGATGGTAAATCAATAAAGAAAGGCATCGCCTACCTCTATCCTTTTATTGCTGATAAGACCAAGTGGCCGCTGCCACCCGACGTGATGTACTGGCAGCAATGGCCGGTAGCACAGCCATTCCTGCTTTTTGGCGCCAATGCGTTTAACAACGGCAGCTGGTTCAATACCTGGAAGGCACTTGATCATCAGCCGGAGGAAGATGAGGTAATAAGAAACCTGCCGGTTAGACACCCATTGATATGGATGGAGTGAAATGTGCGAAATATGAGAAATGTGGAAATGAAGTATCCTTTAATTAATCAATAAGATGGGCAGTATTAAAAATAGCCAATATGAAAAAACAACTTTTAATTGCTTTTACCTGCTGTATAATAAGCCTGCAGGTTTTTTGTCAGGACACCCTTTCTGCTGATCAACGCATGCAGTGGTGGCGCGAAGCCCGCTTTGGTATGTTTATCCACTGGGGCGTATATGCCGTACCGGCAGGCACCTTCCGCGGGCAAAAAATCAACCGCATCGGTGAATGGATTATGAACAGGGGCAAAATTCCCGTGGCAGAATACCGGCAATTTGCGCAGCAGTTCAATCCCGTGCTGTACGATCCTGAAGCCTGGGTAAAAGCGGCTAAGGATGCGGGTATGAAATACATTGTGATCACGGCCAAGCACCACGATGGTTTCGCCCTGTTTGATTCCAAAGCAAGCCAATGGGATATTACAGATGCAACGCCCTATAAAAAGGATTTACTGCAACCGCTGGCGGAAGCCTGCCGGCGCAATGGTATTAAGCTGGGCTTTTATTATTCTCAGGCACAGGACTGGACCAATCCCGGCGGAGCGGTAGCCCGCAAACCTGCCAGCGAAGGATGGGCCAATCCGGATTCTTCTTTGATAGATGCCTACACAAAAGAGCACGAAGGGCATTGGGACCCGGCGCAAACTACCAAAACCATGGCACAGTATATAGACGAAACAGCCGTGCCGCAGGTAAAGGAGCTGCTTACCAATTATGGAGATGTAGCCATTTTGTGGTGGGATACGCCCACCGGCATGACAGAAGAATATGCTGCAAAGCTGAATGCGGTATTGAAATTACAACCCCATATTATTACCAATGACAGATTACAAAGGCCCCATTACCCGGGTGATTATAAAACGCCTGAACAGCGTATCCCTGATATGAGTGAGCTGGATGGCAAAGACTGGGAAACCTGCATGACCATGAATGAAACCTGGGGGTATAAAAGTTATGCAGACAACTGGAAATCCGCATCCACCCTGGTGCGCAATCTTGTAGACATTGCTTCCAAGGGAGGTAACTACCTGCTGAACGTTGGTCCCAAAGCAGATGGCAGTTTTCCGCAGCAGAGTATAGACCTCCTGAAAGCAATGGGTGTGTGGATGAAAATAAACGGGGAAGCCGTTTATGGTACCAAAGCAAGTCCTTTTGGTTTGTTCTCCTGGGGGCGCTGCACCCAAAGGGAAGAGGGTGGCAACACCGTGCTGTACCTAAGTGTATTTGATTGGCCAAAGGATGGAAAACTAACAATTCCAGGATTGCGAAACAAAATAATTAACTCGGGTCTTCTTGCAGATAAACGTCCGTTGAAAGCAGTAATAACAAATGAAGGGGTGACTGTTGCGTTGCCGGCATGTTCGCCGGATTTAATTGCAGCAGTTGTAAAACTAACAGTGAAGGGTAAGGTTGCCAGCCAGGTGGTGCATGCAAAGGATGCATTGAAATCAGGTACACTGGACTAAATTTCTGTACGGCTGCAAGCTGTAAATAATTCCTGTGAAAACCATTGCAAAAAAAAGAGCAGGGCCTGTTGTCCTGCTCCTGCTGTATGATTGTTCAATTTTAACTCTTTATCACCGTTGCATTTTTTTGCGCTTTCAACGCCAGTTCAGTTGCCAGGAAGCAGTGTTCCTGCGTCATAGCGGTTTCTGTACGGTTTACTATATCATCTACCAGCCTTATTCCATAAGGAAGTGTTTCCTGGCTGCAATCGATATAGCTGGTTTCTTTCTGGTTCACCAGGAAGAGATGGCTGCCGCCCGGTCTGCCGGCAATATCAATGTTTTTACGAATCTCCATATAGCCTTCTGTGCCCAGTATGGTCAGCCTGCCGTCTCCCCAGGTGTTCAGCCCATCTGGTGTAAACCAGTCTACCCGCAGGTAGCCGGCGCCGCCGTTGCCGCTGAGCATTACGTCACCAAAATCTTCAAACAATGGATACTGCGGATGATTGACATTGCCAATTTGCGATGCCACTACTGCTGCTTTGGTAGAGCCGGTGAAAAATAAATATTGATCAAACTGGTGAGAACCAATATCTGTAATGATGCCACCAAATCTTTTACGGTCAAAAAACCATGCGGGACGGGTAGCAGTGCTCATACGGTGAGGGCCCAGGCCAATGGTCTGTATCACTTTACCAATAGCACCTTCTTTTACCAGTTTGCCGGCTCTTTCTGTGGCTTTATTTTCAAATCTTTCGCTGTACATGATGGAGTAGATGCGGCCGGTTGCTTTCTGTACTTTTCTTACTTCTGCCAATTGTTCCAGCGAGGTAATGCCGGGTTTATCAGACATATAATCTTTTCCATGCTGCATAACGCGGATGCCCAGTGGCGCTCTCTCATCTGGTATAATAGAACTCAATACCAGCTGGATGCTTTTGTCTTCCAGGATTTCTTTTTCACCACCTGCCTGTTTCACCTGCGGAAATCTTTTCGCAAAATCTGCTGCCAGCTCAGGTTCTTTGGCGTAGAAGGAAACAAATTCGCCGCCGCCCCTTATTACGGCATCTACCTGTGAATTAATATGGCCATGGTTGATGCCAATAACTGCAAAACGAATGCGGGTTGGCCCTGTATATACGGCGATTGATGATGCTGGTGAGCTGCTGGCAGGTGTAAATGCCGCTGCTGCTAAGGGCAATGCCGGCATAAAGGCGAGTCCTGCAGCGGCCCTGGCGCTGTTGCTGATAAATTTACGGCGGTTGAACGCGTTTTGTTTCATATAGCCTGTTTAAAAAGTGAATCGTTATGATGTAAAGTAGCGGCTGCAGTAGCAATGCTGCTGCCATGTTATCAGCATAAATATATGACAAAGCCGCTGTGAAATTTTGCCGGCAGCATTAAATCAGGTTCGGCAGCAGGAAGCCGCCTGTTCAGGAAAGTATTTCTACCAGTTTTTGCTGCAGCAGTTCCAGTATACGGGGATCAATGGCTTTTAGTGTTTCCATCTCCTGGCCGGGCATCTGCACCACGCGGTAAAGGCCCTCTTCGTCAGGTTCAAAATAAACTTCTGCCGCGTCTATCTGCACTTTAAATTTATGCGTATAACCCAGCATCATCAGTTGTGCCGTGTAATCAATTGCGCTGCCTTTATAATTAACTGTTATTATGAAAGGTTCTGTCATGCCTGCAAGGTATTACCAAATGCTGATTGCCGGTTACCGGTGATCAGCCGCGTTACAGAATATAACTGCCCAATTAGTATCCAGGTAGGCGGAAATTATGCAAACAAGCCGTTTCCTGTACAATGAAATCGTTTTCATAAATAAAAGGCTGTGTAAGCATCGTATTCTTAACTAAAAATGTCATTTTAGTGGTGAAAACCTATGCCTGGCAAGCCAGGTGCAACAGATTCCATATGAAATTGACGCGTTTTATACATTCCGGAAGCCTTTCATTTCATCTGTCCATGCCTGTATCCGGCAGGAGATTGTTTTTTCACCCTATTTGCATGACTATTTTTCAGCTGTCACAGGGCTTGCGCGTAGCTGCGCTTCTCTGTATAAAACATTTCAACCACCATTAAATTAATATTACCATGAGTGCAAATAGTTTTGAAGCAGTACCACTTAAAAGCCTTGACGAATGGGAAGAAGATTTGTTGCGCAGGTATCCTGATCCTGAGAGCATTGTTACGGATAAATCAACGGAGGCTTACCGTAATTACGAAGAGCCGGCCAGGGATACGGTAAAGGAGTTCTACCGCCTGAACCACACCTACCAGACCTATGAATTTGTACAGCAGAAACGCGCCGATTACCTGAAGTTTGATAAAAAGGAAATGCCGGTATGGGCAGCGTTCGATTTTTTAAACCAGCTGGTGGATGATTCTGACCCGGATACCGACCTGGATCAATTCCAGCACCTGCTGCAGACTTCTGAAGCCATCCGCCGCGACGGGCATCCTGACTGGATGGTGTTGGTAGGACTGATGCATGATATGGGCAAAGTGCTCTGCCTGTTTGGTGAACCACAGTGGGCGGTAGTAGGAGATACCTTCCCCGTAGGTTGCGCCTATTCAGACAAAATTGTTTATCCCGAATTTTTTAAAAATAATCCCGACTATAACAACCCTTCCTATAACACACAGTATGGTGTGTATGAAAAAGGTTGCGGACTACGCAACGTAGATATGTCCTGGGGCCACGATGAATATATCTACCAGATCATGAAAGACCGCATCCCTGAAGGGGGACTTTATATGTTGCGCTATCACTCATTTTATGCCTGGCACCGCGAAGGACAGTATGAATACCTGCTGGACGATCACGACCGCGACATGCTGAAATGGGTAAAACTATTCAACCCCTACGACCTCTATTCAAAGAACCCGGTACCGCCAGATTGGAAACAACTGCGTCCTTACTACGAAGACCTGGTAAAAAAATACCTGCCGGAAACATTGAAGTTCTAAACCTGTAAAAAATACTAAGTAAAGCCTTCCGCAGGGAGGCTTGGTATATCGCTTACCCGTTAAGTGAGCTGAAAAGCAGTGGCACATCACCTGTGCGGGCTGTTTTTTTTGCCCCCTTTTATTAAGTGTAAGGATAACAATTAATTGTTAATGATTTTTTTAACCAACTGCCATCATTAAAATGCCAATTATGAATTTGTATTGCCTGCTTCTGAGTAAAGCAAGATCTTCTTGTCTTTTACTTTTCTTTTTGCTGCCGCCACTGCTGATGCTGGCGCAGTCGCCCGGTACCCGTGAAATTAAAGGAACTGTTACTGCCAGTAAAGGCGGCCCTGCTGCCGGCATTACTGTTACTGTTAAGGGTACCAAACAATCGGTAGCTACTGCTGCCAACGGATCTTTTTCTATTAATGCAAAACCCGGTGATGTGCTGGTGTTTTCGGGAATTGCCTTTGAAACCAGGGAATTAGCGGTTACTACCGACAACCAGTATGCCGTTGCACTGGCCGAAGTGGCCGCTACACTGGGCGATGTAGTAGTAGTAGGCTACGGTAAAAGTTCCCGTAAAACACTTACCAGTGCCATTACTACTGTGAGGCCGGAAGATCTGAACCGCGGCGCCATCAGCGATGTGGGACAGCTGTTGCAGGGCAAAGTGCCGGGCCTCAATATTACCGCCAGTGGAGACCCCAACCGTAATGCCGCTGTGGTATTGCGTGGTGCTTCCACTATTAACAGTCCCGGTGGACCGTTCTATGTTATTGATGGTGTTCCGGGGGCAGATATTTCTATTATTGCACCGGATGATATTGCTTCTATTGATATTCTTAAAGACGCTGCAGCAACGGCTATCTATGGTAACCGTGCTGCCAATGGTGTAATTATGGTAACTACAAAAAGAGGTAAAAAGGGTCAGTCAGTTGTTGCATACAACGGTTATGTGGGTTTTGAAAGCGTATCAAGCCGCCTGAATGTAATGAATGCCGCACAGCTAAGGGCCTTCCTTAGCAAAAACAGCCTGGCTTTCACCCCTGCAGACGACCAGGGTGCTAATACAGACTGGCAAAAGGAAATACAGCGCAGCAGTGCATTGTCTACCAATCATAACATTTCACTGAGCGGTGGTGGCGATCATGGTACCTACAGCGCCAGCCTCAACTATATCAGCAAACAGGGGATACTGCAGAACAGCAGCCTTAGCCGCGTCATCGGCCGTTTGTCTGTTGAACAGTATGCCATCAATGATAAGGTTAAGTTTGGTTTGAATGTGTCCAATTCAAACAGTAATGCAGACGATATCCCTTACCGCAGTACCCTGTTGCTGCAGTCTGCTGCCTACCTCCCGGTTTCAAGTGTAAAAAGGGCCAATGGCACTTACTTTGAAAATCTTACCAAGTCAGGTTACTATAATCCGGTAGCTATGATGAACAACAGCGATCTGAATACCAAGACCAATAACCTGATTGCCAGCTTTACCACCAATGTTAAACTTCCTTTTGGTTTAACATATGATGTAAACCTGTCTTACCAGTCGGCTGCTATCTTGCAGGGAGTTTACTACTCCAAGTATTTTACTACCAACTATTCTGGTATGTACGACAATCCGGATCCCGGTTTTTCCGGGCATACACTGCAGACATTTGGTGTAAACGGACAGGCGGGCAGAAGTTCCTATACAAATACCAATAAAATTGCGGAAAATTATCTTACCTGGACCCGCCAGTTTGGTGCGCACAGTATAAACGCTGTTGCAGGTTATTCATGGCAGGAAAATGTGTATGGGGATGGGTTTCAGGCTACCACTTCCAATTTTCCGGTTGACAATATCAGCTATAACAATTTTGCTTTAAGTAACCCTTATTCAACCTCCGCATTCCGTATTAATTTTGGTGGAAGCGGCGTTTACCAGAAAACACGTTTAATCTCCGATTTTGCCAGGTTGAACTATAATTACAAGGAAAAATATATTTTCCAGGGTTCGCTCCGCCGCGACGGAAGCTCTGTGTTCGGTGCCAACAATTACTGGGGTTATTTCCCGGCAGCAGCAATTGCCTGGCGTATCAGCCAGGAGAATTTTATGGATAACCAGCATATTTTCAGCGATCTTAAACTCCGTGCCAGCTATGGTGTTACCGGCAACTCTTCCGGTTTTAACGCTTATACCGCGCAGGTTATTTCCGGCGGTCTCCTGGGCAATTACTATTATAACGGAACACTCACCAATGCACTCGGTGCTTCACAGGCCGCCAATCCCAACCTTAAGTGGGAGAAAACAGCCACTACCAATATTGGCCTCGATTTTGGTGTTTGGCATGGCAAAATCAATGCAACCATCGAATGGTATAATAAAAATACCACGGGTATGATTTATGGGTACAGTGTAGACCCGATGCTGATTCCTGCCGGCCGAATTGTTGCCAACGGTGGCAGCATCAATAACAAGGGTATTGAGCTTACCCTGAACGCAACACCGGTTACCCACAAAAATTTCAGCTGGAGCAGTACACTTAACCTGGCGCACAATACCAATAAGATTACCAGCCTTACCAACCCGCTGTTCCCCGGCGGTGACTCTGTAAGAGTAGGTTTTCCTGAAGGTGCGGGCCAGTCCGGAACCTCTCTTCAATTGCTGAAAGTGGGACATCCTATCGGCCAGTTCTTTACCCTGGAGTATGCTGGTAAAAATGCAGCCGGTATCTCCCAGTATCTTGACCGTACCGGCAAACCTACCACTACACCGCTGAGCGGCACTGATTATCATTATCTCGGCGATGCGCAACCGAAATTGCTGATGGGCTGGGCCAATACTTTCCGTTACAAAAATCTTGATTTGAATATATTCCTGAGGGGTGTATTTGGTAACAAAATATTCAATGCTACCCGTGCTGATCTGTTCCGCCCCGCTACTGCACAGTTTACCAATATTCTGGCAGATGCTGCCGATGAATTGCCTGCCGATTTCAATGCATACCGTTATTCCTCCCGCTTTATCGAAAGCGGCAGCTATGTGCGTTTTGACAATGCTACCCTTGGGTATAATATAAAGAACGTCAGCAAGTATATAAAAAATCTCAGGGTATATGCGTCGGGCAACAACCTTTTTGTGATAACCAAATTTACCGGTATAGATCCTGAAGTAAACCAGGGCGGCATTGCACCGGGGATAGATTTTAATAATTTCTATCCTAAAACCCGCACCATACTGGTTGGTGCCAATGTTTCCTTCTAATCAACACCCAACTTTTAAACATCATTACAATGAAAAGGATTATCAAATATTTATATCTAACACTTTTCCTTTCAGGTATCCTGGCAGCCTGTCACAAGATAGAAGTGCCGATTACCACAGAGCTGACACCAGCTATCTTCCCGCAGGATTCATCCCAGTTTATCCAGGCTTCCGGGCCGGCCTATGTTGCGCTCCGTGGTAACTGGTCTACCGAGTATTTCTTTCAGCAATGTTATTCTACTGAAGAAGGTATTATGGAAGCACGTGGTGGTAACTGGTTTGATGGTGCACAAAACCAGCAGATGCATTACCATAGCTGGACAAAAGACAATGGCTATGTAAACGGCAACTGGCAATGGCTGGCTACTATCATTGGAACGGTTAATCAGTCAACGTCCGTATTACAGCAGGCAATGCCCGAAGGCCCTGCCAAACAGACCAATCTGGCCGAAATACGTATGGTGAGGGCGCTGGCTTATTTTATGCTGATGGATAATTATGGTAACGTGCCACTGGATACTGTTTATGGCGATTTTACACCGCATGCCAATGTTCCCCGCGCACAGGTATTTGCCTGGCTGGAGAATGATATTAAAGCATGTATACCCAATCTGAGCACAACGGTAAATACCAGTACCTACGGAAGACCCACGGTGTACGCAGCTTATGCACTGCTGGCAAAGATGTACCTGAACGCAGAATATTACACGGGTACAGCCCGCTGGAATGATTGTATAGCAGCCTGCGACCAGGTAATTAATTCGGGAAAATTCAGCCTGGCCAGTATAGCCAATTACCTGCAGATGTTTTATCCCTTAAATGGACCAACTGCACCCGGCAGTAAAGAGGAGTTTATTTTTGCCATTCCTTTTGACGCAACCTCCAGCGGTTTCATTGGACGATCTGCCAATTACAAAGCCCGTTACGATGTACCCCGTTCTATGGGTCTTGTGGCAGCCGGAGCAGGGTTCAATTATTTTAATATTCCATACACGCCAGGTGCACCTGCCAGTACGCTGCCTGAGTTTTATGCCAATTTCAATGATGCGGGCGATATCAGGAACAAACAGTGGCTGACCGGTTTACAGTTCCGCCCTGATGGTGTAACACCTATTACAGTTACCACCACCAATAAAGGCTACGACCAATTCTATACAGGTCCCAGTCCTTCGGCACCCTACACCTACCAGGTAGACCTTACACCCAATATTATTCTCCGCCAGAGTGAGGCCTCTTTCGATGCCGGTAACGATGAGATTGCCTGGAACATGGGTTACCGCAATATCAAGTTTTATCCGGATGCAACATCTTTGTCCAGGAACCAGAACAATGATCAGCCAGTGTTCCGTTACTCAGATATTATACTGATGAAAGCGGAAGCCATACTGCGCGGCGGTACACCTACCGGCAGCGCTACAGCTTTATCACTGGTAAACCAGCTCAGGGCCGTACGCACTACTGCTGCTCCGCTGGCAACCGTAACACTGGATTCTATGTTTG
>JANPGT010000547.1:0-3168 GCA_031424135.1 Chitinophagaceae bacterium | reverse complement strand
CATGCCGGTTACTTTATGGCCTTTGGCTATCTGCAAATAAAGGGCATAGCCGCCCACGCCTATCCATAGCAGGTAAAAAACAGACCAGCCCCATGCCCGTTTTCCATAGGTTTCTATAGTGGGCCGCTGCAGGTTAAATATTTCCTTCTGGTAATTATTGAGTTCCATAAAAAACGATTCTTTATTGAATTGAATACAAATTGTCAGGATCCATTTTTTTCTTCCATTACATCCCTGAACCTGTCTTTCAGTTTTTCCGGCAGGTTTTCATAACCCCTTTCAACAGGAAACTGTCTGTCTTTGGGCGGCAGGTAGTATACCCTTGGTTTGGTACCCAGCTCTTCCATAAAGCGGTAAGCAGCACGCTCTTTTATTAACTGCGAAAAGCGTACGGTTTCATCACCGTTGGAGACGGTATCTTCATTCTCATCGCCAAAATAAAACACACCGTTGGGGCAGGCTTCCACGCAGGGCGGCAGCTGGCCTTCCCGGGCCCTGTCAGGACAGAAATCGCATTTTTCAACGGTGCCTACTTTACCGGGGATATTTGTTTCGGGGTTAGAAACAAGGTCTCTTATATCAGCAGGGAAAGAAGGTTCTTCCCAGTTAAATACACGTGTAGAATAAGGGCAGGCGGCCATACAGAATTTACATCCAATACAGCGGTCGTTGTCTATCAGTACCAATCCGTCCTGGCGTTTGAAAGTAGCGTCTACCGGGCAAACCTTTACGCAGGGTGGGTTATCGCAATGAAAACATTGTTTGGGAAACCAGTAAGGGGCTCCCTTTTCATTGTCTTTCATCAGTTTTACGTTCAGCCACTCCGTTTCCTCGGGCCTATAGTGCCATTTCTGGCAGGCAGACACGCATTTGCGTGCATTCTTGCAGCGCGACAGGTCAACTACCATTACAAATTTCTTTCCTGCAATACCTTCCCTTGCTTCCAGCTTGGAAACAATGGCCATGTGTTCCTGGTGATTAAGATAGGCGGAATCAATTTCTACAATTTCTCCTTCGGGAGACAGCAGTTTGATCTTTTCTGAAACCACTGCTTTTTTGGGTGAGCAGGAGCAGCTTATGCTGCTGCAGGCAACGGTGGCTGCGGCAGCAACGGCGGCGGTTTTTATAAAATTGCGCCGGCCGGTATCATTTATTTCTGGATTCATTGTAAGAGGTTGTATATAAAGAAATGTGCTTAGCTATTTTCTTTGGAAGGATTTTTCATCCAGTTCAGGATGTCCTGGTTGGAAGCCTTCTGTTTGTTGATGGCCTGGTCCAGCATGGCTTTGTCCACTTCCACCAGTTTACCGTCGGGCGTAAGCATTTTTACCATTTGCGGCGGGTTGTCTGCTTTTTTTTCTGCTGAAGTGAACATGGAAAGAAAAGCCCTGCGTGATTTGCGTACCGGTAGTTTATCGTTTCCCATATGTATGTAAGTTGAAGTGTAAAAATGCTGAGACAAGTGTGCGCAAATTATCTATCTGGGTTTTGTATTTGTATGATGCATGTCAACAAATTACCTGAGAAGTATCAATCCATTGGTTTCGGGGGTCCGGGTAGACCCCTAACTGACGAATGTCATGTATTGCCCATGTGTTTGTCATAATACTGTCACGCTGCCCTGTATACTTTTGAAAACGCAAAACCACAGGGCGATTTCCCCTGGTATATTTTCAATCAGTAAAGTAATTGTTATGAAAAAACTTTCAGCCATCAAAGCAGCAGCTCTTTTCTTCGCTGCCTTGTTCATATGCGGCTCTGTTTTCCAGTGTAAAAAAACAGGGGATATCGTACAGAACCTTGACAGGTCCTTCAAGGGCACAGCCGATACTACTATATATGCATCGTTTTACGACACTGCCAAAATCAGTACTGCGGATGTAACGGCCGACGTAAATGACATTATAAAGTTCAGGGGCGTTAAGACAGTTGTTCATGAGTATTGTGGAACCTCCAATTGCCATGGCGGACCGATTAAACCCTCTTTTGATAGCTACACTGATATCATGAAGTATATCACACCGGGTAACCCGCAGGCCAGTAAGATCTGGGACTATCTTACCACCAACGATTTTAATAAGGCAATGCCGCCCGTAGCTTCCAATCACGAAATGAATATTACCGATAAGACGCTGATCTATAACTGGATACTAAACGGTGCCAAAGAAAAACCAGACTATAAAGATTTCAGGCCCGCAGCCATAGCATTGATTACTACAGGTTGTGCTTCTGCCAATTGCCATAATGAAGGAACAGGAACCGGAGGCTGGGCCAGGGCCGGACTGATACCAGGTCTTGCAGCATCAGACACCACACAGTACACCTATATTAATCCTTCCACCGGTGTCTCAACCATTTACTGCATATTATCTAATGCTACCGTAAAGAACCAGGTATTAAATGCTTATAAAGACAGCGTAAGAAGGTTTTATGCTGATACACTGGCCAATGCATCTTTCAGACCATACAAAACATTTTCTACCCCGGTATCTGCTTTAAGCACAAGGGGACCGCTGAATACGTATGACGATATTCTTTTTGATATAAACTATCCAAAAAGCGTGAGAAGCAACACAACTGTTTCTTATACAGACCCCGGAACAGGCAAGAAATACTATGTAAAAGGTAATTTCCTAAATGCTACCAGTTCATTAATCAGCCGGATAGACTCTACCATTTTACTGGCAAATCCCTTCACCGGGGTATATGCTACTTCCCAACAGGGAGATATGGCTTATGGTGACGGCGGTCTGAAGCCACATGAAGTTGCTCTTATTAAAGCCTGGTATTTTAATGACCCCAATATTCCTGATGTATGGAAATACGGAGTTGCCAATGCCGGCATATTTAAGTACAGGAAGTCTGGCAATATCATCAAACACTAACCACTATAATTATTCAAAATTTCAGATATATGAAAAAGAGAATTATCATAACAGCAGCCATGACATCCATGTTCCTGTATTTCCTGTCATCCTGTTATAAAAATAAAGAAGATGTATTGGCCCTGCCACAGGTGTCTTTCAGGGGCGATATTGTATCTATTGTTACCTCTGGCGGATGTGGTTGCCATAATAACGGGCAGGGGCAGCGGGCCCTGCAGTTTTCACACGCAGATACGGTTTTCTATGATGCCATCCTGGCGCGTTCAGGCGTACTGGGTGTCTG
>JANPGT010000546.1:0-4637 GCA_031424135.1 Chitinophagaceae bacterium | reverse complement strand
AATGATGTGGTTTGGTGGGACGATCAGCTTATCAGCGGCGGCAACCCAGCTGCCAATGAAGCGTCGCTGCACGTGGCAGATTTTAATTGCCCCGGAGAAGACAAGATGATGCTGGATGGCAATAGTTCTGTGCGGGATAATAAGGACATCAGCAAAGGTCCTTTGCACCTGCAAAAGGCAGGCAGTACTTCATTTCCTGATGAATGGGATTGGGTGATTGACAATTATATAGCCGGCGCCAACGACCCCGATATTATAGACAGCATTGGCCAGCTGGCCATGGGACCAAGGCAATTTCCCGAAGAAAAAGAAGTACCCGCTGCATCTCCGGTTTTCCGCAGCCCTGAAAAAATACCTGACGCCCCGCTGGTGAAAGCGCCCCCTGTAGCAGCCGAAAAAAATACCGTTGCTAAAAAAACTTCTACCAACCAGGAAAAGTTTACCAGCCGCCAGAACAAACTACAGATGGTAATACCCGTTACAGCGCCCACTATAGAATTAAGGTTTTATGACAACGCTGCCATTGACGGCGACTCCATTGCCATTTTCTTAAATGGCCATTTGCTGCGCGAACATATTTTACTGGGTGGAGAAGCACAGGTGATAAAAATAAATGCTGCCGATCTGCAGGATGACAACGAACTGGTGCTGGTGGCAGAAAACCTGGGCTCCATACCTCCTAATACTTCTTACCTGGTAGCCATTGTAGGACATAAACAATTTGAAGCCCGTTTGTTTGCCGATGAGGGCAGCAGTGCGCTCATAAGGTTTATCAAAAACAATGCTGCCGACAATGCAAGATAAATGCATCCTAAACAGGTTGCCACGCTGCTAAGAATCAGTCAGGCAACCTGTCCGCGCTGGTGATTGCCTTAATGCCTTTTTAATTTTGCCTTTTTAATTTTTAATTTTAATCCTGTCAGCATCCTGGTTGGTGGTTCTTTCTCTTGCCTGGAATTTGCTCTTGCCAAAACTCCAGCTGAACTGAAGCCTGATGCCGCGGCTTTCCCATTTACGGCGGTAACTGAAATCCATATTGGCAAACTGTACGGTTTGCTTCCATTGCTGCGTATTGAAGATATCGCTGAAGGTAAACCGCACACTGGCCTTTTCGCTGAACAGCATTTTTTTTATGCTCCAGTCGAGGCTACCCAGCGCACTTGTTTTATAGATAGCTTCTGTGGTACCGGCATTAAACCAGCTGTTCAGCTGTGTACTCCAGCCCTTGCCCAGTGTAAAATTCTGCTGTATATAATAATTCATTCCAAAAGTCTTTTGATTAAGTATACCATTTGGAAGCTGCCCTTTGTAATGATTGAAAAATCCGGTGATGTTTACATACCCCTCCCACCATTTGGCAATGGGCAATGGTGCACTGACAGTCAGGTAAGCGTTGTCAAGTGTGCCGATATTATCCATGGTAGCCAGTGTCTGCTGGCCGGTCTGTGTGGTTACCGATTGGCTATAGTCTTTTGTGTGATTGTAGCCTGCAGCCACATTGAAAGCATACCGCCAGGTGTATTTCAATTCATAGTTACTGGTGTATTGCGGTTTGAGGTAAGGGTTTCCTTTTTCAGCGGTATAAATATCATAGATGGTTTCAAAAGGGTTCAGCGACTGGTAATCTGGCCGGTTGATGCGTTTGCCATAAGAAAAAGCCAGTCTGTTTTTCTCATTGATTTTATAGCTTACAAATGCCGAGGGAAACAGGTTGAGGTAACTGGTGTCTGGGTTTTTGATGACGGTATTTTTTAAGTCGGCGGAAACCCCTTTCACCACTGAATGCTCCAGCCGCAGCCCCAGCTGGAATTCAAATTTTTTTAGCTGGCGCCCGACATTGGCGTAGGCAGCGTAAATATTTTCTTTGTAGTTAAATTGGTTACTGCGGCCGGTATCGGGTTGCATACTGCCCTGCTGCAGTATAGTGGCATACAAATCATTGCTGGTGTTTACATCAGAGAGCTTGATACCTGTTTCCAGTTTTAGCTGCGGCTTCCTGAATAATTTGCCGTAATCTGCTTTCAGCGCATACACGTTGATGCGGGTAGCCACATCGAGATTATTGGCGGTATACTTATAACGGCTGCCGGATTTATTTAAATAATCGGTGCCCAGCTGCGTGCTGTTGGTATTCTTAAACCAGGTGTAGTCTGCATCAATATTCAGTTCGGTACCGGTACTGTCTTCATATTTGTAATTGAGGTTGGTATTGTAACGGCCGTTTTTATACAGGTTATCGTTGCTGGTAGACAATGATGAATCTACCACCCCGTTGCTGCTGATACTGGTATTGCCGGGTGTATTAAACGGATTCCAGTTGCCATTACCTGTAAATAATACACCGAATGTGCTTTTTTTATTAGCATAGAAATCTATACCGGCCCTGGCATTATGGCTTACATTCCGGTCTTTATCCACCGTGGTATTATTAAATTGCCGGGTGATATTGTCAACCGTTACCAGCCGGTTGATAAAGCCATCGGTATGCTGCAGGTTATTGTTAATACCAATATTGGCAAAAGCATTCAGTTTCCCCTGCCGGTGGTTGATGGTAAAAGCAGCATTACTGCGGTAATGAATGTTCTGGGCATAGCCGGCCGTGATATTGCCGTTGGTTCCCTTCAGCCTGTTTTTCTTCAGCCTGATATTAATAATACCCGCGTTTCCCTGTGCATCAAAACGGGCGGATGGATTGGAGATCAATTCAATTTTGTCGATGCCGCTGCCCGGCAAAGAACGCAGAAAATTGGCCAGGTCCCTTGGGCTCATCTGCGTGGGGCGTCCATCAATGAGCACGTTTACACCGGCCTTACCACTCATATTAATGATGTCTTCGTTGGTAATGCTGAGGCCAGGTGCTTTTTGCAAAATCTCGAAAGCGGTGCTGCCGATGGCACTTATATCTGCCTGCACGTTGACCACCGTTTTGTCTATCTGTTGTTCAATAAAAGGCTTTTTAGAAGTAACCACTACTTCTTTCAGTTGTTTGGCTTTGCTGATGCTGGCAGTGTCAGGTTTTGGCAGGCTGTCTTTTTGCTGAGCGAAAGTATTCAGGCAAATCAAGAGTAAGGGAAGACTGGTCAATTGTTTCATCATCTTTGTTTAGGCTGAGCAGCAAAGATGGCTTCGTGTGATGCCCTGGTCGCTGCAAAAGATGATATGAGACAGGTGCGGGTGGTATCAGCAAAGAAGAGACCGGCCCAAATACGGGCGCCACGGTCTCAAATTATCTAAGCATTTGATTGTTAATGGGTGTTTTTGGCAAACTACTGGCCGTTTTGCTCCAGCCATTCTTTTGGGCTGGTGCCGGTAAATTTCTTAAACGCCCTGTTAAACGTGGCTTTGCTGTTAAAACCACAATCGTAGGCAATGCCTAAAAAAGTCTGAAGTTTTTGTTCACCTGCCTTCAGTTTTTCAGTAACAGTTTTTACCCGGTATGCATTAATGAAGTCATTGAAGTTTTGCTCAAAACCTTCGTTGATAACACGTGAAAGCAGGGAAGTATTTGTATTGAGGCGTTTGGCCAGCTGGGTAAGATTGAGATCCGGATCCAGAAAGGGCTTTTCTGTTTCAATGAACGAAACCAACTTTTCTTTCCAGGCAATTATTTCCGGCGGCGTTTCTTTCGCGGTTGGTACGGGTGCAGTGATGGCTGCCGCCTGCGGAATAAAATGAAGCTGCTGCAGCAGCCCAAGCCTTGTAAAATACCCTGCTACACTGAGATAATAAATAATGATGCCCAGGGCCAGGTAAGAATACCAGTCGAAGACATAGGAATGCTTTATCTCCACAAATTCGTTGATAAGACTAAAAATAAAAAAAACTACTACCCCGGTTGCAATGGCATACAGCAGGTTGCGCAGCCATCCAAATCTTATCTCTTCAGTGCTGGAGAAATTTTGTTTTACATAAAGCTGGTAGCGCCCAAAGGCTTTGATGGTAATCACCAGATAATAAAAAAAAGAAGCATACCCCATGAGGTCAAAAATGTTGTTTTTATCCAGGTCGGCCAGCGGGCCCTTGGTACCATACTGCGTGGCTTCTGCTACCGGAAAGGGCCGGTAGAACAGCATATCGATAATAAACTTCAGTAATACCAGCAGTAAAAACAAAGCAGGTAGCAGCAGGTGTTTCAGGTGATTTTTTCTGAACCGGAATTCCGTATTAGTGAGGCTGAGAAAATAGCAATACAGCAGCGGCCCCATCCATATTACATTGTTGAAAGGAAAGTAAAACATAAAACTGGTAAACCTGTCGTGTGTATCGTACCAGCCTGCCCAGCCCAGCATCCAGTAAGCAATCTTAATGGCGTTGAGCAATAAAAGCCAACCCAGCAAAGTGTCACTCAATCTCTCTTGCTTGTGGCCCCTGCAGAACAGCAACACGGCAACCACTATTCCCTGTATAAAAAAAGGTAATAGCAGACTGCTGTATACATTGAACTCGAAAGTCATACCCTGTAAAATAACTAAAGCCGGTGAATTGTTCACCGGCTGGTTGGTATTTATTTAAATCGTTTTCACTGCTAAAGGGTCTCACGCAAAGACGCCAAAGTAAGGAAGAAGCAAAGCTAATACCTGTAATCTTTGCCCCTTAGCAGTCTTTGCATGAAATTGCTACACCACCACGTTTACCAT
>JANPGT010000545.1:0-6168 GCA_031424135.1 Chitinophagaceae bacterium | reverse complement strand
CGTAAAATTTCACTGGCTTACGGCGCCCAAAGAAGAATATTTTGAGTTCAGGATTGAAAAGTCGGAAGTAACCAATCAGACTATACTAATAATAAATGATTTTGCAGAGAAGAAGGAAATTAAAGACCAGAGCCAGTTGTGGGATTACCAGGTAAAGGACCTTTTTCACCGTATTGGCAATTAAGCCGTTATTGCGCTGATACATTGCTGAAAAAACTGCAGCAGCGCCGGTTCAGCACCGGCCCAGTGGTCAAAAGAAAGCTTATAACTTATTTTCAGAAACGATGCCTGTTCCGGTACCGCATACCCTGTGGCCTGTACTTTTTCAGGCTGCAAGAAGTTTTTACCATCCAGGTTAAAACTGAATTCACTTCCCGCATCAGACAAATAAATGCCCTCTAATTTTTTTGCAGCTATCGCAGCACTTACCGCCTGCTGGTATTGCACCCGGAATTTTCCTTTCAGGTGCAGCGTAACGCTGAAATAATGCCCCCACCAGAAAAAACTGCGTATTGCAAACACATCTTCTTTTGAAAAAACCCTGGGATAATCCAGTACCACATAGGGTAAAGACTCATACTGTTCTCCCCTGGAGATTTTGGGTGGCAGTTGAAACAGTTCCGGTGGTAACACCTCCCTTCTTTCTGCCAGGTACACCTGCATCTGATCAGACAGATGACCGAACAACAGGTACACTTTTTCAATAATGCGGTGCTTTGTTAAAATCCAGGCGCTGTTATTCACCAGTTGCATTTCGTCTGCCGAAAGCTGTATTTTTGAGGTATCCATATTTGTTACACAATTAAAAAAACAAATTACACGCACCAGGCAGCGCTTATGATGGAACCTGTTTAATACATGCAATCAATGAAGGCGTTGTACCGCCTTCTGTACACTTCGCATTTTAAAGTTCGTGTAATTTGTATAATTCGTCTCATTCGTGATAAAAAAACTAGACCGGCTGATACTGAAAGCTTTTGTAGGCCCCTTTATCGCCACCTTTTTTATAACCCTTTTTGTACTGGTACTGCAGTTCTTCTGGCTATACATAGATGATATTGTAGGCAAGGGTCTCGACTTTTTTACCATTGCCCGCCTGATGTCTTATGTAACGGCTTCAGTAGTGCCGCTGGCGCTGCCGCTGGCTGTGCTGCTTTCTTCCATTATGACCTTTGGTAACCTGGGCGAAACATTTGAACTGGTGGCCATCAAATCTGCCGGTATTCCCCTGCTGCGTTTCATGCGGCCGCTGCTGGTGGTCAGTTTGTTTATCTGCGGCATTGCTTTCCTTTTCAATAACTATATTATCCCACGCGCCACCCTTAAACTGAATACCCTTAAGTACGATATTATTGTTACCAAGCCGGCGCTTGATATCAAGGAAGGTATTTTTTATGATAAAATAGACGGCTACGTTATCAAGATTGGCAAAAAAGAGAAAGACGGTACTATCCGCAACGTGGTTATCTATGAAAAGAATTACAACCTGCAGGATAATATAACGGTGGCGGACAGTGGCCTTATGAAGATTTCGCCCGATAAGCGCTACCTGGAATTTTACCTGAACAGCGGCTGGCGCAATGCAGAAAAGGGTGAAAGAAATTCCACCAATACAGAGTTCACCCGTATGGGTTTTAAAGACTATAAAAAGATTTTCGATCTCAGTTCATTTACAAGACAGAAAACCGAAGACAGCGTCTTCAAAGACAACTGGCGCATGCTGAGTGTAAGACAACTGAATAAAGCCATTGATTCACTGGAAAAAACCAGGGCATCCATTGCTAAAAACGTTGCCGCCGAAACCAGTTTATACCTGGCTTTCTCTAAAAACCTTGACAGTAACTGGACCCGGCCTGCAAAAACCGGCAAGCCTGTTACTTCCTTCAGCCAGATAGTGCCCGACAGTGCCCGCACCTATATTTATGATATGGCTACGGGACAGGCCAATTCTGTGAAAACAACCCTTGAACGTTTTGCTGCTGAAAACAATACCAAAAAAATGGATCTGCGGCTGCACCTGATTGAATGGCACCGCAAATTCAGCCTCTCCTTTGCCTGCCTGGTATTGTTCCTGATTGGGGCACCGCTGGGTTCCATTATCCGAAAAGGGGGTATTGGTACCCCACTTATTTTTGCCGTTGCTTTTTTTGTAGTGTTCTTCCTGCTCAATAACTACGGAGAAAAATTTGTAAAACAGGATGTTTTGCAGCCAATGATAGGAATGTGGCTGGCTACTTTCATACTATTGCCGGTAGGCATATTTCTTGTATTTAAAGCCATGCGCGATTCGCAATTGTTTAACCAGGAATTTTATTACCGGTTTTTCAGGCGGGTGGGTGTTTTGTTAAGGAACCGGAAATCAGCACAGAATCCATCCGGCATTGTGTAACTTTAAATTAAATAAACTTCAGTTATGGATAAATTAAACCGCCGTAAGTTCATTGCAGCTTCTGCAAAAACCGGCCTGGCACTCGGTGCTGCGGGGCTTGTTCCGGACAGCCTGCTGGCAGCTGTAAAAGGAACCAGGTCTCCTTATACCTCATTTGATCAAACCCCGCTGCCCTATGCGTACAATGCATTGGAGCCGGTGATTGATGCTATGACCATGGAAATACATTACTCAAAGCATGCGGCCACCTACGCAAAAAATGTAAAGGAAGCCGCCCAGTCAGAAAGCGTGGATATCACTAAGCCAATAGAAGATGTACTGGCCAAAGTGTCCAAATACTCTGTGAAAATGCGCAACAATGCCGGCGGTCATTATAACCACGAACTGTTCTGGAAAACCTTCAAAGCCGGCGGAGAAGGAAAACCTTCCGGCAAATTGCTGGCGGCCATAGAAAAAGATTTTAATTCTTTTGATGCTTTTAAAACACAATTCAGCGATGCTGGTAAAAACCGCTTTGGCAGCGGTTGGGCATGGCTGGTAGTGGGTGCAGATAAAAAACTGAAAACGGGGTCTACCCCCAACCAGGACAATCCCCTGATGGACATTTCAGACATAAAAGGATTTCCGCTGCTGGGGCTTGACGTGTGGGAACATGCTTATTACCTGCACTACCAGAACCGCCGCCCGGAGTATATTGAAAACTGGTGGAAAGTAGTCAACTGGGATTTTGTACAGAAACGTTTTGAAAGCCTTTAAGCCTTTACAATAAAGCATTACCGAACTACCCGGCGTTACAGGAACGCCGGGTTTTATTTTTACCGCAAGCAGCAGTTGTCACTGTTTTCTAACCGGCTAAAACTTACTTTTGCCCCGCGAAACAGGTGTTGCCGTTATTGCAACAATAGTGCAGGAGGAAAAATACCCACCATTTAATATTTTATTTTGACCAAAGAAAAACAGAATTTCCGCATACAGCAATGGATTGTGTTGGTGGCCGTGCTGTTATTTGCTGTTAAAATAGTGGCCTGGTATATTACCCAATCGGTAGCCATACTTACAGACGCGCTGGAAAGCACAGTGAATGTAATTGCCGGCTTTATCGGTCTCTATAGCCTGTACGTAGCTGCCAAACCAAAAGATGAAGATCATCCATACGGACATGGTAAAGCAGAATTTGTATCAGCGGCTGTTGAAGGCACGCTGATACTGGTGGCAGGATTTGTTATTATTTACGAAGCCATTAATAATTTTATTCACCCGCACCAGATACAAAAACTGGATTATGGAATCATCCTGGTGGCAGCCACTGCCGCCATCAATTTCCTGGTGGGTTATTTCAGTGAAAAAAAAGGAAAGAAAAATAATTCGCTGGCGCTGATGGCCAGCGGGAAGCACCTGCAGACAGATACCTGGTCTACCATTGGTATCATCATTGGTCTTGGATTGATTCTTTTAACCGGCCAGAAATGGCTGGATGGGGTAGTAGCCATTATTTTTTCTTTTGTTATTATTTATACCGGCTACAAAATTCTGCGCAGCTCGCTGGCTGGCATTATGGACGAAATTGACAAAGAACTGCTGTCTAAACTGGTGCTGGTATTAAACAGTAACCGCCGCGAAAACTGGATTGACCTGCACAACCTGCGGGTGATTAAATACGGCGGGCAATTACATATTGACTGCCATATGACCCTGCCCTGGTACCTCAATATGCACGAGGCTCATACTGAGATTGATGCACTGACGGATCTCATTAAAAAAGAGTTTGGCGACAGCATAGAATTTTTCGTTCACACTGATGGCTGCCTCGACTTCTCCTGCCATATCTGCCACAAACAGGATTGCGCGGTACGGAAACATCCATTTGAAAAGAGAATAGACTGGACACTCACCAATATCATCTCCAACCAGAAGCACGGACTGCCCACCGGAATGCCCGGATCGAAATAAATTCTAAAATATAGATAAAAACAGAATTATATTCTGTAAAAAATATTTATTTGTACTTTAATTCTACAATTTATTAAATTAGCAGAATTAAAGCTATTGCTATGTCAGCCGCACTTGACACCATAGATCTTACCATCCTTTCTTTACTGCAGGCAGATGCTCGTTTGCAGAACAATGAACTGGCCAGGCGGGTAGGTATGGCCCCTTCTGCTGTACTGGAACGCGTAAAAAAACTGGAACAGAAAGCCGTTATTAAGGGCTATACCACGCGCATCAATCCTGCCGCTGTTAATCTGAAGCTGCTGGCATTTATTTTTATTAAAAGCAATAAGCGGCCCGGAGACACCTCCATCGCCAAACAATTGTCGAAAATTCCGGAAGTACTGGAGCTGCATCATATTGCAGGTGAAGATTGCTTCCTTGTAAAAGTGCGTACGCGGGATGCACAGTCATTGCTGGAACTGATGCGCAACCAGTTTGGAAAAATACCCAACATCACTTCCACAAAAACCACCATTGTACTGGATACTTCAAAAGATGACAACTACCTGCCTTTACCAACAACTGGCTAACCGCGGAGATACGGCGACACAGGAGTTTCACGGAAATTTGATGGCAGCAATTGAGGAAACTGCTTTTGTTTCCATAGCGTAAGGAAAGCTGTCGCCTAAACCTCAAACAGTACCAAAACCAAAAACGATGACAACACTTACCTATGATAAAAAAAATCCCCCGCAGGCACTGGTGGTTGCAGCGTTTGCAGCGCTGTATATTATATGGGGCTCTACCTATCTTGCCATACTGATTGCTATAAAAAGTATTCCGCCTTTTTTGATGGCAGGCATACGCTTCCTGGCTGCAGGGTTGATTTTATATACCTGGTGCCGCATCAAAGGAGAACACACACCCAACCTGCGGTCGCTCCGCCACATCTCGTTCAGTGGCATACTGCTGCTATTTGTGGGCAATACCGGCCTGGTGTTCGCAGAGCAATACCTGCCTACAGGGCTGGCGGCTATAATGGTGGCCGCTACACCATTGTGGTTTGTTGTCCTTGACAGGCGCCAGTGGAAATTTTATTTTTCCAATAAAAAAATATTACTGGGTTTGCTGATAGGTTTTGCCGGTATTGTGTCCCTGTTTGCAGGGAAAGACAATATTGATATCAGTGCAGACAAAATGAAGCTTATCAGTTTCTTTGTCTTATTCTTTGGAAGTATCTGCTGGGCAACAGGTACGCTCTATGCCAAATACCAACCCTCCAATGGCTCCACCGGCATGAAGGCTTCTATACAGATGTTAACCGCGGGCAGCCTCTCATTGATAACAGGTATTGGCAGCGGAGAACTGCAGCAGTTTAACTGGGCCGGCATTTCATCTCAATCATTAATAGCCCTGGTCTATCTTATTACCTTTGGTTCGCTGATTGGCTATATGTCTTTTGTATGGCTGATGAGTGTAAGGCCCCCCGCACTGGTAGGCACCTACGCTTATGTAAACCCGGTAGTGGCTGTTTTCCTGGGCTGGCTGATAGTGCATGAACCCATTACCTGGCACCAGGTGCTGGCCCTGCTGATTATTTTAGCCGGTGTGATTATAGTGAACTTTTCAAAAGAAACAATTACTAAAAAAGACCAAAGTAAACCTGCCACCTGAATACTGTAATGATTTTTGTCACGTCCACCCAATCTTCCTAAAACCTGCTTTATATTCGCCGTACATACCGTTCTAAACTTTAAAACAGTCAATTATGCTAGCCTGGAAAGATTACCAATCAGCCTTTAATGATCTATTTTTAGAAGAGCTGCTGGTACTGCTGCGGATACCCA
>JANPGT010000544.1:0-7459 GCA_031424135.1 Chitinophagaceae bacterium | reverse complement strand
AAATTACTATACTGACGCTGCCAGGTATTTGGATTTGGTAGATAAAAAAATAGAAAATCGACAAGTAATCTATTTTCTCACAAAGAGGGGGAATTATCTATTTAATCTTCCATTGATCGATCGTCAAATTGAATTTGCGAGATCCATTTTGTCGCATTTAATTTTTAAAAAAGCCTTAGCTCTTTGGTTTGAAAACGGTCAACTTCCTGACAAAAATTCGATTGTTAACGTAATGAAAAGCTCAGATATTTATAAAATTGACTCGGATTCTACTTTTCAAAGGCGTGCGTCAACGGTTTCAGGCTGGATCAATTGGATTGTGGGTTTAGTAGAAGAATAGAGATATTTAGCACATCTGACCATTTGGCTGGGAAATGGTCACTTTTTCCCCGCTCATGTAAGTCCTGGCCCTTTTTACCGCAGAATCCCTAATTTTAGTATATGAATTTCCTGGACAACATTTCCCTGTCTTTCCGCACCATCCGCAGCAATAAACTGCGTACCAGTATTACGGTGGCCATTATTGCGCTGGGCATTGCCTCATTGGTAGGCATCCGCACGGCCATTGAAGCCATGACGCAGAAGTTTACAGAGAGTTTTTCGGCTATGGGCGCCAATGGGTTCAGCCTGCGTTACCGGCAGATGTTCCGCATGCAGAATAACCAGGGTTCACAAAAAGAGAAAAAAGGGCAGCGTAAAGAAAAGCAGTCTAACCAGAATAAACAAATCACCAAACTGGAAGCGGAAAACTTCAAGCAGGCATTCAAATTTCCTTCGCAGGTAGGGCTGTCAATGCCGGGGTCCAATGGTGCTACCGTTAATTTTGAAAACAAGAAGACCAATCCTACCGTCAGGATCTCCGGCGGAGACGACAATTTTGTTGATCTGAACGGCTATAAAATTGCCAGCGGAAGAAACCTGAACGACCTGGATGTGGAATCTGGCCGTAATGTATGCCTGCTGGGCAAAGATGTAGCTACCGCCCTGTTTGGCGACAATGACGAGCGGCCTGTTGAAAAAATCATCAAAGTAAATAATATTCCTTTCCGGGTAATTGGTGTGCTGAAAGAAAAAGGCTCAACCCTGGGTTTCAGCTGGGATAATTCGGTTATTACTTCTTATAACACCGTACGGCGGTTCTTTGTCAATCCCAATAATTCTTCCTTCTCTATAGGTATTAAGGTAAAAGATATACAGCTGCTGGATGCTGCGATGGGAGAGGCCGAGGGTACTTTCCGTTCTGTACGCAAACTCACTACCACAGAAGGCAATAATTTCCTGGTAGACAAGAGCGATAGTTTTGTAGACATGCTGCTGAAGAACCTGCAGTGGCTTACGGTGTCCGCCATTGTAATTGGTTTTATCACCCTGATGGGGGCAGCCATTGGCTTAATGAATATTATGCTGGTAGCGGTAACGGAGCGTACCAAAGAAGTAGGTTTGATAAAGGCCATCGGTGGTAAGCAGCGGAATGTGCGCAACCAATTTTTATACGAGTCTATCATTATCAGCCTGCTGGGTGCGGCATTTGGCATTTTTATAGGCGTTTTGCTGGGCAACGGCGTAAGTATGCTTATGAAAACAGGTTTTGTGGTACCCTGGGCCTGGGTATTGCTGGGCATTCTTATCTGTACCATTGTTGGATTGCTGGCGGGCCTCTACCCGGCTTTTAAAGCATCCCGGCTCAATCCTATTGAGGCGTTGCGGTACGAGTAAGTAAGGAATTTTTTGATGGCTGATTTTTTGAAGCCCGCCCGGATAAACCTTCCATCGTAAATTGATGGTGTTTGGCGTTCGGACAGGCGTGATTGCTTCCCTGCTGACATACCACCCGATTGCTTAACGGATTACCTACTCGTTATGCCCGCTTTACCTGTCCAGGCAAAGTGTAATTTCCAATACAAACAATTGCTGATTTTGGTATGCCCACCCGGATGAAACCTCCATAGCAAATTGATGCTTTTGCTGGCCGTTCGGACGGGTCTGATTTTTCAGGTCGGTTATACTTGTCTGCTTACAAGCCTGCTTTTGTTGGTGCAGTCACTTGCCGGCAATTATTTACTGATTTGTGGATGCCTGCGGAGCGGGGTTCGTTACATTACCCCCCCCTATATATTTTACTTTTTCAGCGTTGTTGCTTAAACCGGTTAACTGGCAAAAAAATACCGGTCTGACCTTGCGGTGACGACCGGTATTTATCAAAAGGACTTATTACTTACCATTTAGAACGTATCACTTATTTAGGGTTTAGGATTTTTTCAATCCGCTCCTGTATATCCTGTAAATGGTAGCGTGTCATTTTATCGGTAGTGCCGGGTAATGCTGCAGCAATTTCAGCCTTCAGGCTGCGCAGTGTTCCCTTGGCTACAGAGATAATATCTGTTTTCTTAACATCACCACCACCGAAGCTGATAACAATGCCACCGAAGGAACTGCTGGCCGGTGCTGCGGGGTTAATGATGGTGCCAAAACGTTCTACAAAAGCTTTCTGCAGGTTGCGGCGATACACATCAATGGGCTTATGGGTGCTTAATTCCGTCCAGATATTCTTTTGTAAATCACCCATTAATTCGGTCAGTGTATAGGTATTATTACCCAATGCAGCTTCTGCACTGATTAATTTGTTCATGCGGTAATTGCTGAGCAGTGCGTTTAACACGCCTTCCATGCGGCTGCCCACCACGTTTACCGGGTCACTGCCGGTTTTGCCGGAGATATCAGCGCTGATTAACCAGGTAGGGGTGGTGAAAATATTTTTATTTAAGAAAGCCATGGCCTCCTGCTGTAAGGCTTTGGGGGTAGTTTGGTAAACGGCACCACTTTCTTCTACCATTTTAGGGGTTTCGTAAATGCCACCAATGTTTTTTATCACATGTCCCAGGTACCTGTTGAATTGTGTTACTACTTCACCATAGATTTCAGACAGGTTGCTGTAATCTTCATTGGGCACTTTGGTCCACGCCGTCAGGTTGGGAACAATGCGCTGCAGGTTTTTAATACCGTAGGCGCCTGATTTCATGGCGTTATCGCCCAGGTCTTCACTCTGGGAATGTGGATCGTCGGGGTTTATTTCGGTGCCAAAGAACAGGCGCCTGTTGGCTGCCAGGCGTTCGGTAGTTATTTTGTTCAGAATGGGTATCTCTTCTTCTGCGGTACCGGCTTCATATATTTTTTTGTAGCCCCATTCAATAGCCCATTTGTCATAGTCGCCAATACGGGGGTACAGGCCTGCTGCAGCAATATTGTCTTCGGGCTGCGCTACATAGTTAAACCGCGCATAGTCCATTATAGAGGGTGTATGACCGTTAGCTTCTACCCAGGCTTTGTCGCGCAGTTTTTCTACAGGTACAGTAGAGCTGGATCCAAAATTATGGCGCAGTCCCAGCGTATGTCCCACCTCGTGAGACGATACAAAACGGATCAGTTGCCCCATTAATTCATCATCAAACTGCATTTTGCGTGCACGGGGGTCGGTAGGCGAACACTGGATAAAATACCAGTTGCGCAGCAGGTTCATTACGTTGTGGTACCAGTTGATATGGCTTTCCAGTATTTCTCCGCTGCGGGGGTCATGCACGTTGGGGCCGCTGGCATTGGCAATATCCGAAGGCTTATAAACAATGGCAGAGAACCGGGCGTCTTCCAGGCTCCAGGTACTGTCTTCCTGGGGTGTTGGCGCTGTTTTGGCCATGATGGCATTTTTGAAACCTGCCTTTTCAAACGCTACCTGCCAGTCGTTCACACCCTGGATTAAAAAGGGCACCCATTTTTTGGGTGTGGCTGGGTCTATGTAATAAATGATGGGTTTTTTAGGTTCCACCAGTTCGCCGCGTTTGTATTTTTCGATGTCTTCGTCACGGGGTTCCAGTTTCCATCTTACCACCATGGTAATTTCTTTTACGCCCTGGGGGTTGGCATCAAAATCAGTATATCCCCTGGCAAAATAGCCTACGCGGGGATCAAAGAAACGCTGCTGCATGGTTTTCTGCGGTAATAACAGTAACGAGCTGTTTAATTCCATGGTCAGCAACTGGCCTGCGCCGGCGCCACCAAACGGCAAGGGCGCGGGTATGCCAAAGCCGCCACCACTGCTTTTGCTGTATGTTTTTACTGTTTTAATTTCTACGTTCAGCGGGTATGTTTTCACAGATACGATATATGACTTATCTGTCTGCTGTCCGCCCACCTGGAAAAGGGTCTTCAGGTTGCCTGCAAAGTTCAATATATCATTATCTGTATTAATATAATTTGTCATGTCAATAACAACACCGCTGGAATCTTTATTAAAGCAGGCAATATCGAAAGCTGCCACAATAGGTTGTATATTGGAATTCATTACAGCACGGTACATGGGTTGCGTGCTGTCTTTTGACAATTCATCGAAAGAAATTTTCTTCAGAAAGATTTTGTTGTTGGGCCCTTTTTCAAAACTCACCACGTTGTTGCCAATCTGGTCACCTGCATAGCCAAAGAAGAAGTTGCGCATGCCGGCAGCGGCCTTGGACAACCTGTTTACAATCAGTATATCGCGGCCCAGTAAAGAGTCAGTAATTTCAAAATACCATTTGTCTTCAACTTTATGAATGGTAAACAAACCTTTTTTGGTAATGGCTTTGTCTGTTACGATTTCTTTGTATGGTTTGGGTCCCTGCTTAGACAAACCGGGAAAACCGGGTACAGCAGCAGGTGTGTTACCATTGGCGGGTGTTACTGGTGTGCCGGGTTTTCTCTCCTGGGCTGAAGCGGAAACCGCTATGGCAAGCAAAGCCAGCAACGCCAGTTTCTTGGGATTAAACGTTGGAATATGCATGTAAATAATTTGTTTGGCGGTGAAATTAACTAAAAGATAATAGCAAGTATTTGCCCCGGCAACCGAAACGGCAAATTTTTATTTAAGCGGAAAAGTTTTTTTACATCAAATTCCATTACCTTAACATTTCATCCAATACCATATCAGCCGGAAACAATGTGGATAAACCCGGTTTGGGGAAAACAGAAAATACCTATCTTGTGAGCCCTGTAAAATATTTATCTTTCCTAATCTGATTTTTTAAAAATTTTTTTCTGTAGAATTGTGTCTTTAAAACACGCTACGGGACATTAAAAATTACTAAAAACAACTAAAAACAAACGATCATGGCAGAAACTAGACCAACTGCAGCTAAGGCTTCCACTTCATCTGTGCAACCCAAAAGATCCAGCAACGCAATTTCATGGATGGCCCCGCTTGCCTGTATTATTATCGGCTACCTGATATGGCGTTTTATTATTGGCGCTCCCGACAATTTCACCATTGGTAAACAAAATGGTGGTTTTTGGCCCGATCGTGAAGGTGCCATCGGTGGTTTCGCAAAAATGTACCTGGGAGGTATCATTGTACCTATTCTTATAGGCTGTTTCTTAACTGTGTTGACTTTCGTAATTGAGCGTTTCCTTACTGTTAGCAAAGCAAGCGGTACAGGCAATAATGCTGAGTTTATCCGTAAAGTGCAGTACCACCTGGCCAACAGGAATGTAGACGCAGCCCTGGCTGAGTGTGACAAACAAAAAGGTTCTGTTGGTAATGTAATGAAAGCCGGTCTCCGCAAATACAAAGAATTAATCAGCGATACACAGCTGGATACAGAACAGAAAGTATTGTCTATCCAGAAAGAAGTGGAAGAAGCTACTGCACTGGAACTGCCAATGCTGGAAAAAAACCTCGTATTCCTTTCTACCATCGCTTCTGTAGCTACCCTGTTGGGACTGCTGGGAACGGTATTGGGTATGATTCGTTCATTCTCTGCACTGGGTGCTGAAGGTGGTGGTGAAGCTGCTGCTAAACTGTCTCAGGGTATCTCTGAGGCCCTGTACAACACCGCACTGGGTATCGGTACCTCTGCCGTAGCCATCATTATGTACAACGTGTTTACTACCAAAATCGATTCTATTACCTATGGTATCGACGAAAGTGGTTTTACACTTACACAAAGTTTTGCTTCCCTGTACAAATAAGCTGCAGGCAGCTAAAATTCACATGACGCTGCCGGCGTTATGGAATATGGCAGGTTTTGAATCTAATACAGAGAATTAATAATTATATCATGCCAAAAGTTAAAGTAGCACGAAAGAGTACTTCAATAGATATGACCGCGATGTGCGATGTGGCATTCCTGTTGCTGTCTTTCTTTATATTAACCACCAAATTTAAACCTTCAGAGGCACTGGCGGTAGAAACCCCCAACTCGGTATCTGCCAAAGCCGCTCCTGAAAATGATGTGGTGTTGATTACCATTGATAAAGACGGCAAAGTATACCTTTCTGTTTCTGATAAAAACACCTCCGAGAAAAAAGCCATTATTACGTCTATCAACGCGTCTAAACAACTGAACCTGAGCGATGCCCAGATTAAATCGTTTACACGTGCAGGCTCTTATATTGGCGTTCCTTTTTCCCAGGTGGGAGGTTTGTTAAACACACCTGTAGATGATGTAGGCAAAATTAAAATGGATGGTATTCCGGTTACAGACACTTCGAATAATCAATTGATTGACTGGCTGTACGCCGCCAAACAGGCTTTTGAAGGTAAGAAAATGGAATTGCTGGTAAAAGGCGATAACAATTCAAAATACCCTTCTTTTCAGGGTGTGTTGAGTGCTTTCAAAAAGAATGACCTGCTTAAATTTCAGATGGTTACCAACCCGGAAAGCGTACCTGCAGGCAGTGAGTTATATAAATTTAATATGAATAAAAAGGCCGGCGGAACAGCCCCGGCGGAATAACTAAATTGTTTATCATTTAAAAAATTAAGCCATGGCAGAAATGGATACCTCCGGTGGAGGAGGACATAAAAAAGGACCCGGCGTAAAAAAGGCGAAAAAACTGTCTACCAGGATAGATCTTACTCCCATGGTGGACCTGGGTTTTCTGCTGATTACGTTCTTTATCTTCACCACTACAATGAGTCAGCCTACGGCATTTAAATTAAACCTGCCAAAGGACACTGATAAGCCTGAAGAACAGAATAAAGTAAAAGAGTCAGGTGTATTAACCCTTTTATTGGGCAAAAACGACCAGGTATACTATTATGAAGGTACATTGGCACCGGATGCTTCTAACTTTAAAAGCTCCAATTTCAAGGAAATCAGGAATGAAATCCTGAGTAAAAAGAAATCCACTGATCCAAAAGATTTTGTAGTAGTTATCAAGGCCGATAAGGATTGTACCTACAAAAATGTAGTTGATATACTGGATGAAATGCTTATTAACGAGGTAAAGCGGTATGCAACAGTAGATATTTCTGATGTAGAATACCAGCTTATTCAGGCTACTGAAGGCAGCTCAGGAAAATAAGCCTTTTTATTTGTGGAATTATCATTGAAAAGCATCTCAATTTAAAAGAAATACCATGTTAGATGTAAATAAAATAATGAGTGCCGATATCCTGGACATCATTTTTGATGGCCGCAATAAGGAATAC
>JANPGT010000543.1:0-4494 GCA_031424135.1 Chitinophagaceae bacterium | reverse complement strand
CGCCAATTTTCACCAGAAATCAATGCACGAAATTATTAAACCCCTGGCGCTGGTGAATAACCTGAGGCAATGCCGTACGTTTAACATTGCGCTGCAACCACAGAACAGCAACGGCACTACCTGGAAGACAGCTATTGCCAGCATGGAAAAAGCCTGGAAAGAAGTCTACCCAGCAGACGATTTTGAATACCATTTCCTGGACGAAAGCCTGGAGAAATATTATACCTCCGAAAAAAACATTTCCAGTCTTTTGCTTTGGGCTACCGGCCTGGCCATTGCTATCAGCTGCCTGGGCCTGCTGGGACTGGTTATTTACATCACCCACCAGCGCACCAAAGAGATTGGCATCAGGAAAGTGATTGGTGCAAGTGTTGGTCAGCTGGTGACCCTGCTGTCAAAAGATTTTTTGAAACTGGTGGCTATTGCTTTTGTAATAGCTGTTCCTATTGCATGGTGGGGATCGCATAAATGGCTCCAGAACTTTGCCTATAAAACTGAGATCAGCTGGTGGATATTTTTGTCGGGCGGACTGATACTGTTCGTAATGGCTATGCTGGTACTGGGCATACGTACATTCAGGGCGGCAACAGCTAACCCGGTAGAGAGTTTGAGAACGGAATGAGGACATGAGTGGTGAGCGGGGCTCAGTTACAGTTTTTGATTACAATGGCGGGGCGGGATTTCATTTAAACCTGAGATGGGAGCAAGTAGACGTTTTCGAAATATAAGAAATCAGACATTAGAAATTATTACGCATGTTAAAGAACTATCTAAAAATAGCCTGGCGCAACCTGCGCAGGAACAGGGCCTCTTCTGTTATCAACATTGGTGGTCTTGCCATTGGTATGGCCGTAGCCATCCAGATTGGTCTCTGGATATACGATGAACTTGGTTTTGACAGCAATTTTGCCAACTATAACCGGGTGGCAAGAGTAATTCAAAACGTAAGCAACAACGGCGAAGTACAGACCTGGACTACTGTGCCCTACCCGCTGGCAGAAGAACTACGGAAAAATTATGGCAGCGATTTTAAGAAAGTGGTGTTAGCGGGTGGATGGAGTGACCATATAATAGCTTATAATGGAGATAAAAAACTATCCCGGGCAGGCGCGTATTTCGAACCGGGGGCGCCGGAAATGTTTTCGCTGCCTATGATTTATGGCCGGTGGAACAGCCTTGATGATCCTTCTTCCGTTTTGCTGTCGGCCTCCGCGGCCAAAGCCTGCTTTGGCAATGATAATCCTGTTAATAAAACCCTGGTGATAGATAAGCAGGTAACGGTAAAAGTAACAGGTGTCTACCAGGATTTTCCGCGTAATTCCTCCTTTGCCAATCTTGATTTTATTGGAACCTGGCAGGCTTTTGTTAACAGCAATGACTGGATAAGCACCATGGAAGATCCCTGGCGGCCCAATGCTTTTGCTTTGTTTGTGGAGCTGAATGCCGGGGCTGATTTTGTAACTGCTTCTGCAAAAATAAAAGATGCCAAACTTAAGCGGGTAAACCCGCAGCTGGCTAAAAAGAATCCGGCTATTTTTCTTCACCCCATGTCTAGCTGGCACCTGTACTCGACTTTTGAAAACGGTAAAAATACCGGCGGCGCAATACAGTATGTCTGGCTGTTTGGCATTACGGGTATTTTTGTTTTGCTGCTGGCCTGTATCAATTTTATGAATCTCAGTACGGCACGTTCAGAAAAACGTGCTAAAGAAGTAGGCATCCGCAAAACGATGGGCTCCATGCGTAAGCAGCTCATCCTGCAGTTTTTCAGTGAATCACTGCTCACTGCCGGTCTTTCTTTCCTGCTGTCCATATTGCTGGTGCAGGTTTCCCTGCCAGTTTTTAATACCCTGGCAGATAAACAAATGTCAATACCCTGGGGCCATCTGCAATTTTGGATAATGGCTGCTGGATTTACAGTGATTACCGGCCTGGTAGCAGGTACCTATCCCTCTTTCTACCTCTCCTCCTTTCAACCTGTGAAAGTGCTGAAAGGAACATTTAAAGCAGGGCGCCTTGCCGTTATACCGCGGAAGGTATTGGTGGTAGTGCAATTCACCGTTTCTGTAACACTTGTAACGGGTACTATGATTGTATACAGGCAGATACAATTTGCCAAAGACAGGCCCATAGGCTATTCCAGGGATGGGCTTATAACCGTTCCGCTGATGACGCCTGTCGTGCACGAACATTTTGCGGCGCTGAAACAGGAGCTGGAACAAACAGGTGCCATAGCCGGTGTAGCAGAATCCGGTAGTCCCACTACCGGCATCTGGAACACCAGCAGCGGGTTCTCATGGAGAGAAAAAGATCCTGACCTCTCCACTGATTTTGGCGTGATAGAAGCTTCTTTTGACTATGGCAAAACGGTTCAATGGCAGCTTGCTGATGGCCGCGGTTTTTCGCAGGATTTTACAACTGATTCCAGCGCAGTTGTATTGAATGAAGCGGCAGTACATTTTATGGGATTCAAACATGCCGTAGGGGAAACCATCACCTGGTGGGGCAAACCATACCATGTGATTGGCGTTGTCAAAAACATGATTACAGAATCGCCCTATACAGAAGTGCGGCCCGTTGTATATACAGTATTAAATGAAGGCGGTGCTGTAGCCATCATACGCATCAATCCTGCAATGACTGTCAGCGGTGCTATCAGCAAAATAGCCGGCGTTTTCCGAAAATTTAATCCCGATCAGCCTTTCGATTATAAATTCACAGACGAAACCTATGCACAGAAATTTGGCAATGAAGAAAGAATAGGAAAACTGGCCGGCTTTTTTGCCCTGTTGGCCATATTTATTTCCTGCCTGGGATTGTTTGGATTAACCGCCTTTGTAGCAGAACAACGGAAAAAAGAAATTGGGGTTAGAAAGATACTGGGTGCCTCCGCCTGGAATGTGTGGCATTTGCTATCAGCTGATTTTTTACGCCTGGTGATAATGTCATTTTTAATAGCGTTTCCACTGTCCATATTTTTCATGCAGCAATGGCTGCAGCACTACCATTACCGGGCGGCACTTTCCTGGTGGATTTTTGCCCTGGCGGCGTCGGGCGCTATTGGTATTACCATTGTCACCGTTAGTTTCCAGGCCATCAAAGCAGCGGTAATGAACCCGGCCAGGAGTTTGAGAACAGAATGAGAACGCAAGCCATACCCCAAGCCCCTAAAGGGGATGTAACTGCCCCGTAAAACACCTTTGCGATTTCAGCAAACAGCAATTTAAAATTGCTTATGCCTTTGCACTCAAGATACCCCTTTAGGGGGATGGGGGTTAGGTATAGTCCGCTACCGTACACCCAAGTGTACGATTTCGGACAGTTTTTCATGCATGGACTCCCTAAGATGCAGTACCAGCATGGGTTACAGCATTGGCACAACTGTTGGAAAACAATCCACGGACAGCCATTTATCAATCCAATACCCCCTGAAAACCAACTGTTCAGCAACTTCCATCAACTGGTTACAAACAAGATTATTCACCCGGTCGCCTGCACAGTCAGTCAATTAAACGCATAAACATGCTAACAAACTTTTTTAAAATAGCCTGGAGAAACCTGCTCAAAAACAAAGCGTTCTCATTTATCAACATCCTGGGACTATCAATCGGCATTGCAGTTTGCTTTGTCATCATGCTTTTTGTAAAAGATGAACTCAGCTTCGACCGTTTCAATGAAAACGCAGATCGCACCGTACGCATTGTTTTCAAAGCTAACATCAATGGCGGAAAAATATATGAGGGTAATGTGATGCCCCCTGTAGCAGCTGCGCTAAAAAACGATTATGCAGAAGTAGAAGAAGCCACCCGTCTGAAACCAGATGGCAAACCAAAAATCAGCTATCAAAACAAAACATTTAAGGAAGCCAACGCGGCATTTGCAGACCCCAATTTTTTTAAAGTATTTAGCTATAAGTTTTTGAAAGGAGACCCTGCAACCGCCCTGCAATTGCCCAATACCGTAGTAATTACCAAAGAAATAGCAGCGCGCTTTTTTGGCAATGAAGAGCCCCTGGGTAAAATACTGAACTACAGCGAAGGTGGACTATTTAAAGTAACTGCTGTGGTGGAGCAACTGCCCTCCAACGCCCATTTTCATTTTGACCTGCTGGGTTCTATGGAAAGCATCAACCAGGCAAAGGCCGCCAGCTGGATGCAGTCTGGCTATTTTACTTACGCGGTACTGAAGAAAGGATTCGATTACAAAAAACTGGAGGCCAAATTGCCGGGCATGGTAGAAAAATACATGGGCCCGCAAATTGTGCAGGAAATGGGTATGAGTCTTTCGCAGTTCCGCACCAAGGGCAATGAACTGGGCTTTGCACTGCAGCCGCTCACCTCCATTCACCTGCACTCCGCTACCAACTATGAATTGGAACCCGGCGGCGATCTGAAGTATGTATATATTTTTGGGGCCGTTGCTGTTTTCATGCTGCTGATTGCCAGCATTAATTTTATCAATCTTTCTACAGCGGGCGCCTCCAAACGTGCAAAA
>JANPGT010000542.1:0-6124 GCA_031424135.1 Chitinophagaceae bacterium | reverse complement strand
AGACAGTTCCGCGGTGCTGTATTTTGTTTGCTCCCATCCGCGCGGATCGCCGGGGAATGCATAACCTTCGGGAGCTTTCCTGTCTTTCCAGGAACTTATCCGCCATTGACGCAGCACCTCATTGTCTTCTTCTGCCGGCATCATAGAAATGTATTGCGCCAAACGCACTTTATTGCCACTGGTATTAGGGCGGATGCCATGCGGTTGCAGGCTGTTAAAGATTAATAGATCGCCGGCATTCATTTTCACTTTCACTAAGTCAAAACCACTGGTGTCTGGTTTAAAATGATCACGATCTTCCGGTTGACCGAGTTTCCAGGTATCGTATGTTCTGAACAATTCAGGAATGCATTGAAAGCCGCCCATGTTTTCATCGTTTTGGTCGGCAAGCGCCAGTACTCCCTGCACATTCTCAGGCTTTGTTTCGGGGTCATAGTCCCAGTGAATAAAACCTTTGTATTCAAAACCGGGGCGTATGGGCAGGTTAAGATTGGCCCTGTCAATAGTCACCCATAGTTTTTCTGTACCCCAGATATCAGCAAAAGCCTGGTGTATTTTCGGAAACTGGCGGTTGTCCCAGAGATACTGATGATTGTATACTTCTACCATACCTGTATTGGTAAGCTCCTTCATCTTCATTTCTGCGCGGGGCGGTGCATACCAGGTATCGGGGTTATTGGGATCTTTTTCTTCAAACTCCCATAAGAAGCTTGCCAGTTTTTCTACCTGTTCTTTGGGTACAGCATTTTTAATGACGATATAACCATTCGTTATCCAGAACTGCCAATCTTCTTCTGATAAGACTTGCAACGGTTTACCATTGCTTCGGTCATTCAGTTTTTGCTGGCTGCTTTTTGCAGTAGACGGGTTTCCGGGAATGTCTTTGTGGGCATTGGCCATTGTAGGCGCCATCGTCATGTTTTGCATACTACAATTTTTATCGTTATTGAAGAATACAAAATTCAGGTATTATGCGCTGACGGTTAACCGCTGGACTGACCACTATTTGCTCTGTATTGACATTTTTTCCGTCATTTATGTAAAATTGATAGCTTTATAGAAAATAGCAGGCTTGAAGATCAAAAAAGAAATAGTGATTTGCGATCCCGGGCAGTCGTTCAGGCTGTTTGAGCCCCGGCTGAGGCACTATTTCTACTGGCATTATCACCCCGAGTACGAACTGGTATATGTGGAAGCGCTGAACGGTATACGCCATGTGGGTCAGCATATCTCCAGCTTTATGGGCAGCGAGCTGGTGCTGATTGGCGCCAATGTGCCACACCTGAATTTTGACTACGGGCTGAAAACAGCGTACAAGCAAATAGTACTACAGCTGAAGCAAGACTTTTTGGGTGATGCTTTTGCGCACACACCTGAATGGAATGCCATTGGGAATTTGTTTGAAAAAGCCCAGCTGGGACTGTCATTCAGTGGGCAAACAAAAAGAACGGTGGTGGCAAAAATGAAACAGATGCAGCAGTTGGGGCAGTTTGAACAGCTGCTCTGCCTGCTGGAAATATTCCAGCTGCTGGCGCATTCAAAAGAAGTAACTGCGTTGAATGCACAGGACACCAGCGTAAAATTATTCCTGAACGATAAAATACGCATGGGCTCTGTTTATAAATACATTCATGCTAATTACAACCAGGCACCCGATGTAAATACGGTGGCAGCAAGCGTGCATTTAAGTACACCCGCTTTCTGCCGCTATTTTAAAAAGCAAACCAATCTTACATTTACAGATTTTGTAAACCAGTACCGCATTACCCAGGCCAAGACCCTGCTGCTGCAGGGTATCAGTGTATCGGAAGCCTGTTACGAGGTGGGTTTTGAAAGTCTTTCTTATTTCAACAAGCTATTTAAAAAAATTGCGGGCGAGAACCCCTCTGTTTTTAGAAAACGGTATATGTGATTTGTCATCTGTTGCTGCTTTTGCAATTACATCTCTTTTAGCAGCAGTAGTACAAACAAGCCCAGTGATACAGCTGTGTGAACATATAACCAGGCACGTTGGTAAAAAGGTCTCTTTGCAAACGGCACTTCTGTTTTAAACGGATCAAAAGCCAGGGCCAGTGCAATGAATAAAGCGGCCTGTGACAAATCTTTTATCAGCAGAAAAAAGAAACCTGCTGCCACAAAAATGATGTAGCCTGGTTTGTTGAAGTTTTTTGCCTGGGGCTTTACCGGCGATTCCTGTGTCATATTTTTTTATTTATTAGTGGCAGTTGGCTGCAATAAATTACAACAGGTGACGATTATTTTTAGGCTTCTAAATCATTGATATTCTTTTGTAAAGCGGCAAGGTGCTTGCCAAAACTGTAATTATACATCCATCGGGCCAGGTAATAGGCAGCGGGTGTTAATATGATAATGCAGACAGGGAGGGCAATCTGAACAACAGTTTTTGACATAAACACTTCTACCGGTTTGCCGGAGCCCAGCACCCCGCCCAACAAAAATCCACCCGCAGCGCTGATAGGATAGATAATAAGCGCCACCTGCTGCTGCACTTTCATCCAGTTGCTGATTGACTGATGGTGTCTTTTCAGTTCATCCAGCAAGCTGCCGGAGGAGGCAACCATTGTACTGATTTTTTTGTATTGAAGCCATGCGTGGTAGGCTGCCCATAACGTAAAAGCCAATACTACTCCCAGTGATACCTGCACCTGCCAGATATGAAAAAAGCTGATAATTAAAATATAGCCTATACTAATAACGATTGCCCAGATTATATTTATCAGCAGGTTTTTCTTAATCTTTTCCAATGGATTATTTGACGGCCGTTTGGATAAGCTGTTTGGTTGAAGTAAAGATGACAAGTCCTCATCACCCCCTTCGTTTATTTCGCCCCAGGTTTTTTCTATGCTCATCTTATTGCGTTAAAAGATTCGATAATTGTTCTTTAATGCGGTGCAGTTTTACAGACACGTGATTATTGGAGATGCCCAGCATCTCGCCTATTTCTGCATTGTTATAGCCATCCAGGTGCATAGAAATCAATGCCCGGTCTGTTTCGGCTAACTTCCTGATGGCCTGCCGCAGCCGTACGCCATCCTCTTTCTGCACGCTGCTGTTTTCAACGGCGGGAGACATTTCTTCCAGCGATTCGGTAAACTGAACCGGCTGTTTCTTTCGTTTGTGCGTAAATATGGTATTCAGACACACACGGTACAACCAGGTGCTGAATTTTGATTCCTGCCGGAAGGAAGTCCAGCCTTTCCAGGCCTGCAATAATACTTCCTGGTACAGGTCTTTTTTTTCTTCCGCGTCGTTGGCATACAGGGACACCAGTTTATAGATAATTCCCTGGTGTTGTTTAACCTGTTCTAAAAATTGCGCCTCGCTCAAAACTTATAATTTTACAGGTGTAACAGTGTAGCCCAATTGCTGTAGTTGTTTTACCAGTCCATCGGGCCCAGCCAGGTGCAGCGCCCCCACAGCAATAAACTGCGGTTCTTTCAGCAGCAGTCCGGGTAGCCGCTTCATCCAATTGTTATTCCTGTTCTTCAGCAAATCATCATTCTCACCGGTGAAAGCAGCAGCTCTTTTATAAACGGCAAACATGCCGTCCAAATCATGGTTAAACCAGTGCTGCAGCAATTCATCCCCCATTGGCACCGCTTCTGCTTTGTAACGCAGGAATAATTTCAATTGATTTGCCTGCTCCTCATCGCTTGTTTTATTAAATAGCAGATCCATTTGCTCATCGATGGTCTCCAGGGCGGTGATGTTCTTCGTCGCTTTTTTACCTTCATTAGCAAAATGGGCGTCCAGTCCCGGCCCTTTGTACCGCTCCAGTCTTTCTTTGTTGTTTTTCATTAAATAAACAACTGACAGGATAAGGCTCACATTCACCGGTTTAAGCTGGTCCAGCTGCGCGATGCCTGCCCCCAGCGTGGCTTTTAATTCTTTATCTAAACTATCGCTAAAAGGTTTATCCAGCAGACCAGTCAGGGTTTTATTTTTCAGCATGCCCATCAACTGTGCGCTGGCCATTTTTGCTGAATCCATGATTAATTCTACTACAACGCCTTTTGCTTTTGTAAATGAAGCTTTTACCGCCGGCACCTCCTCCAGGTAACTGCTGTTCACCAGGTGATAAGTTCCAAAAAGCCAGGAAGTATCCCGAAGTCCATTTCCGCTGATGGCGTAGAAATTGCCGATACCGGCGGGTATTTGCTGGGCCCGCAGGCTTTTGCAGGGGTTTAATATTCCGTTGGCAGCAATTAAAAAAGACAGTAATTTCCATATGAAAGAGGTCTTATTACGGAATAACTTTGTTGAATTATCTGGATGCATATTGATTTTACATTAAACGTTGAATAATTGTCCGGACTGTGTACAAAAGATTAGTACCTGCGGGAGTCAGGAAATTACAATCAACAAAAAAATAATTTAGTAATCCACTGTCCGCAGTGTTCTGCACGTAGTAACAGACATTGTACCGGCAGGTATCAAATAATACTATTTGCCCGGATAATGGCCGGAAAATAAAAACAGCATTACTTAACCAATATATGATGCTATGCCAAAACAAGATCCACGCATTGATGCGTATATGCTGAAGTCGGCAGATTTTGCACTGCCCATTTTGCAGCATTTACGGTCACTTGTACACGCTGCCTGTCCCGAAGCTGAAGAAACCATGAAATGGTCTTTTCCGCATTTTATGTATAAAGACGAAATACTTTGCAGCATGGCTTCTTTTAAACAGCACTGTGCTTTCGGTTTCTGGAAAACCGCCCTCATGAAAGATGCTGCAGAACTGCTGGGCAACCGGCAGCATGGTATGGGCAGCATCGGTAAAATTGGATCTTTAAAAGATTTGCCGGCCGACAGAAGAATTATTGGGTGGATAAAAGAAGCGATGAAACTAAACGATGCCGGTGTTAAGGTAGTCAAAGCAAAGCCGGTGACACCGGCCAAGCTGGTAATGCCCGCCTTTTTCTCTGCAGCACTGGCGAAGAACAGGAAGGCATTGGCCGCATTCGAAAAATTCAGTACCAGCCAGAAAAAGGAGTATGCAGACTGGCTGACAGAGGCCAAAACCGTCCCAACCCGGGACAAACGCCTGGCCCAGGCACTGGAATGGATAGCCGAAGGAAAGATAAGGAACTGGAAATACGTTAGATAGCAGCAGCTACGGCAGCGCTATTGCAGAGAAGGTTAAAATCCTTTACATTAACAAAACCTTTAAGTAATAATGACAAACTTTAAGGCAGCAAAAACGTCTAACCTGTAAAGGCAAACGTTTTAAACCCTATTATTCAAATAAAATTTCCGTCATGAACATCTTTTACAAAAAGCTCTGGTTGTTTTCCTGCACTGTTATTTTCTGCAGTGTGGGGTTTGCACAACAGGACTGGCCTAAAAGTATTACGGGTAACAATGGCGAACAGATAAAAATTTACCAACCCCAGGTGGAATCTTATTCAGGTAATACCCTGAAATCAAGATCTGCCATTTCGGTTATCCAGGAAGGCAAGTCAGATCCTGTTTTTGGCGCATTCTGGTGGGAAGCCAGTGTGGCAGACAATGGCAGGGTAGTAAGAATTCAATCATTGCAGGTAAACAATATTAAGTTTCCGGACGGGGTAGACGATGCAGCCACCGCAGATATCAAAAACAAACTGGAATCTGCTATACCGGACATGAATATCAATATTGCAAAAGATGACATTGACAATTCTTTGAACAATACGCAACAGCAGGCAAGGCTGTCTTCCGGTTTTAACAATGCACCTCCAAAGGTTATGTATACTACAAAACCCTCTATGCTGGTGCTGATAGACGGTCAGCCTAAATTACAGCGCAATGCTGCTTATGGCGTAGACGCAGTGGTGAATTCTCCTTTCACTATTGTAAAAAACAATGACGGACGTTTTTATTTGTATGGAGGCAAACGCTGGTACAATGCTCCTGCGGCTACCGGCCCTTACAGCTATGTAAGCAATGTGCCTGGTAACCTCCAGCAAATTGAAACTGCAGTAAAAAACAATCAGAATAGCAGTAACAATAACAACAGCGACGAAACCAGTACGGCCAATAGCAGTGTTATTCCTGAAATTATAGTGAGTACAGAACCTGCGGAGTTGATTCAGTCAGACGGCGAGGCCAATTTTAC
>JANPGT010000541.1:0-3208 GCA_031424135.1 Chitinophagaceae bacterium | reverse complement strand
CCCAATCCGGGATGGACCAATGCGACAATTCATGATCCCGGAATTGCCAGTTTGCAACTATTTGCCTATACGGGAAGTACTACGGGACTCAGCAGCCCGGTAATGGTACAGGCGCTAAGCCTGGCAAGCGGTAATAATAGTAACAGTCAGCTCACTGCAAAAGCAGTACTCAATCCCGTTACCGTAATGCCCATAGAAACCAATACGGTTCCTGAGGGGTATAAAGCCATTACCACCACCGCTGATGAACTGGGCAATTATTATATTTATTTACCTCCGCTGAAAAAAGCAGCTGACATTTCAGTAGAAGTGATCAGTACACCGGCCGACTTCCGGAAGTTTGCGATTGAAGCGCAGGGATATCAAAAGCCGGTGGCCAGTTTTCAGTTAGACAAAGGCGCTTCCAAAGAAATTGATTTTGTGGTGAAAGGAGATATTGCCGATGTAGTGGGCAGGGTAGTAGATGACCAGGGCAAACCACTGGCGAATGCGCATATCAATTTTAAAGGCAATACCCTGGGTGCCACCGGGCCCGATGGTATTTTCCAGTTCAGTATTTATCCCGGTTCGCATGCGATAGCCCTCGAAAAAGAAGGCTATGTAGTGAAAACAATTACAGTGGTAGTGCCGCAGCTAACCAATAATACTGATAAAGGCTATGCATCCAAATGGCTGAGCCTGACGGTGCAGGAAAAACAGACAGAAACATTATCGCGTATCAGTCAATCGCCCACCGTTCAGGCTTCCGTTACCAGGGGCAATGCATTCTCCGCTGCTATGTTCGGCATTGCAGCCAGTTCCGGCAATACGCCTTCCGGCAATGGCCTTACACAAACAACTGTAACGGGTTCGCTGGCCACCGCATTTGGTGTGGCAGCCAGTTCTCCCGGATCACAATATGAAATTCCGCAACGGTTTGCCGTTGATCTCAAAGATGTTGGTTACCTGAATAAGATTGTTGGCAAGGCCAGGTTCCGTATTGTAGATGACAGCAATATGCCCATTGCCGGTGTGAGCATTAACCTGTTCGACAGCACCCATACCACGGATGATAAAGGCGAGTGGTACTATGAAGGCTTTGGTGGATCTGCTACACTTACACTGGTGCCGCCCACCGGTACTGCTTTTGTAGCCGAACAAAAATTGATAACGCTGGCTGAAACGGGTAAGGAAGAACTGATCCTCATCAGCATGAAAAAAGGATTTTTGATCAGCGGCATTGTTAATGCAGGTGGCAAGCCCCTGCCCGGCGCCAGGATACTGCTGGACGACCAGGACTTTAGTGGTATCACCACGGATGCTGCGGGCCATTATCAATTATACACCACTGCAGGACCGCACAAGGTGGGTGCACGCAAGCAGGGATATGTGGGGGCTGATAAAAGTCCGGCCGATCTGAAACCGATCAATGCTATCAATTTCGATTTGATGGGTGGCAATGGACGAAATTATTCCACCCTGCTTGGATTTGCCATTGAATTAGATCAGGCCGTACCAGCAGGCGCCGGGCAGGAAAAATGGACGGGCAACTTCGTGAAGCTGCAGCCGGTAGACCAGCAGGTGTTCAGTCTTCCGGGTAATACAAGAATTCCTTTCAGCAACCTGGTAGTAAGTTTTGATGCACAGGATAACCCGGTGCCGCTGAACAATACCGTAAAAACGGACATCACCGAATTGCCGCTTAAATTATTTGGTTACCTGCCGGCAAAGTTAACGACCGCCGAGGTGATTAGTTTTACGCGTTCTTCCAACGGTAACGGTCAACTGCAGGGCAAAATAAATATCGCCTTCAATGCCATACAGGGTTACCGCGGCTGGACCATGAATGATAATATGCAACTGGCCCTGGGCAGGTCCGGTACTACTACCGCAGATAAGATTACCGTATTCAGCAGCAGTGGCCCGCAACCGGCAGATCAAAGCTATGCACTGGCAGCAGATGCGGGCAACGCGGTAAACGGCAAGCTGTACGGATTTGCTGTAAGCCTGAAAAATGGAAAGGCGGATAAAGATGGCATCAGTTTTAATGGAAGCATTGCTACGCCGGAATTGCTGTCCATTAAATCCATCGCCATCGGCATCAACAATATATCCATCAACAGGGCACTTACCGTGAGCGGCGTACTCCTTAACCAGGAGGCTGAGCCTGCGCTGGAAATTGCCAGCTGGAAAGCGGCGATAGACGGCCTCATCTTTAATGAAGATGGATTTAAGATAGGCGGCAACCTGAATTTTAACCTGCCAAAATCGCTGGGATCGCTGGTTGATTTCTCTGACATGGTAATATCAAAAGACCAGGTCTTTGGTGGAAAATTTAATATTCCCAATGCAGGTATTAATATACTGGCACTGGCCGATTTAAAAACCGCCAATGCGCCCTTAAGTTTTGGCCGTATAGGCAGCAGCAATGTATACCGGGTTGCGGGCAAAGCCGTTTTCAAGATCAATGTTTCTATACTTGACAGGCCATTGGAAGCGCCTTCATTCGAAATACTTACCAACGGAGATTTTAGTGTGCAGATTCCATCAAATTATAAAGTCAATATTGCCCGTTTCGATTTTGCCATTACCAATATTGCCATCCGTGCCAAAGACAATACACCTTCTATCCTGGTGCAGGGGCAGTTTAAAGCAGACCTGAGTTTTCTGAAGTTTGACGTGGCAGATATTACCATCAAAGCCGGTGGCAGCGGCCCTGCGTTTTCCATTGCCAAAGTGGGTGTAACATTAGACGTGGCCGTACTGACTGCCAGGGCAATGGTTGGTTTCTCCGACGAAGGTTTTGAAGGAGAGGGGGGAATGACCATTAAGGGGGCGGAAGTGTTTGGCGGCGCAGTGGGGTTCAAATATTATAAACGGGCCAGTGGCATTGAGCTGGGCGCGAAGTTTTTTGCCAATATACCTTCTATCCCGCTGGGTCCATACTTTACACTGGATGGTATTGGCGGCGGATTTGATTATACTGAAGGAGGCGCTAACGGTGGATTTAGTGTTGAAGTGAGGGCAAAACTTTCTGTATTGGGTGCCAAAGGCGTTGCCGCTGCTACTGTAAATCCGCTGGCACTGAGAGTGGAAAGTGCAGGTGTACTTACAGGATTTGGCGACGTGCTGGCGGCTGGTTTCATAAAAACATCGCACGCGGAAATAAAATACAACGGACCTGAAAAGACATTTTCTATAGAGGTAGGTACCACCGCTTCTCCCCTGG
>JANPGT010000540.1:0-12593 GCA_031424135.1 Chitinophagaceae bacterium | reverse complement strand
CAAAATTCCAAGGGTAGTCATTGGTTGCCGCGATCCGTTTAAGAAAGTGGATGGAAAAGGGATAGAGAAATTAATAGCAGCGGGGGTGGAGGTAATACAGCCGGTACTGGAAGTGGAATGTATGGACCTGAATAAACGTTTCTTCACTTTTCATATAAAAAAGCGGCCCTATATTGTTTTAAAATGGGCGCAAACGGCCAATGGTATCATTGGCAATAAGGATCATTCACGGTTGCTGATCAGCAATGCATACAGTAACCGCCTTGTACACCAGTGGCGCAGCGAAGAGGCGGCCATAATGGTGGGTACCAATACGGCTTTGTACGATGACCCTTCGCTTACCAACCGGCTGTGGAGTGGTGGGCAACCGGTGCGCCTGGTACTGGATATGGATCTGCGTTTACCCAGCAACCTCCAGCTGTTCGATGGCAGCGTAAAGACAATTGTGTTTAACAGCTTGCAGGAAGAACAAAGAGGAAAACTGCAATATTATAAGCTGAAAAAGGATAATCTGGTTATTACGCAAATCTGCCAGGTGCTTCACCAAATGAATATTCAGTCGGTATTGGTTGAAGGCGGCACGCAATTATTACAGTCGTTTATAGATGCAGACTGTTACGATGAAGCAAGGGTGATTACCAATACCAGTTTACAAATTACTGAAGGACTGCCTGCACCCGTGCTGCGCAGAAGGGTGCTGCAGAACAGCCTGCAATTCCAGTCAGATTGCATTCATTTTTATACACCGGGTGCTTAAATTAGTCAGCTATGCTTTTCCTGATTGGCAGTATTATACTCGCATCTTACCTCACACTTTCTTTCAAAGTGCTGGAACGGTTGCGTATCAATGCCTTCCAGGCCATTGTGTTCAATTACCTGGCCTGTGTTATCACGGGCTCATTGTTCAACGGACATTTTCCTGTTAATGCGGCCGCCATTCAGCAACCCTGGTTCCCGTGGGCATTGCTGATGGGTTGTTTGTTTATATCCCTTTTTAATGTGATTGGTTTTACCACGCAAAAATTGGGGGTGTCTGTGGCATCAGTAGCCAACAAATTATCGCTGGTGATTCCATTTGTGTTTTCTATCTATTTGTACAACGAACCGCTCACTACGTTAAAATTCCTGGGCATATTGCTGGCATTGGCAGCCGTTTACCTTACCGTAAAAAAACACAGTAGTGAAGGTGATTTGCCGCGCAGTAAATGGCTGTTGATACTGCCGGTAGTATTGTTTGCAGGCAGTGGTTTGCTGGATACCCTGTTAAAATATACGGAACAGCGTTTCCTGGATGGCAGCAATAATAATGATTTTATAGTTACAGCTTTTGCAGGTGCCGCAAGTATTGGCGGCCTGTTGCTGTTGATAATGGTACTAACAGGCCGTCAAAAGTTTGATTACCGGGCCATGATAGCGGGAGCGGCCATTGGCTTCCCCAATTATTTTTCTATCTGGTGCCTGATGGCAGTCTTAAGGCAGTATGCGGGCAACAGCTCGGCTATATTGCCTATTAATAATATGGCGATTGTGTTGTTCAGTGCCGTTGCAGCCTGGCTGGTATTTAAAGAAAAGCTATCAGGCATCAACTGGTTGGGTATATTGTTAGCAATGGTCGCCATTGCACTGATTGCGTTTGGGTAAGGCCTCCTGGTGGGAGAAATGAAAATTGTAAAAATGACTGACAAAGAATTTTATTATACCATAGAGAAGACTGGTAGCGCTGAGTTTAAAGACAGGGGCAGCCGGTTTATTGCTTTTGCTTTCCCCATGGAGACAAAGGAAGCTTTTAAAACGCAGCTTGCTGCTGTAAAAGCCGAACATCCCAAAGCCACCCATTATTGCTTTGGCTACCGGCTGGGACTGGATGGCAATAATTACCGTTCCGGCGACGACGGAGAACCTTCAGGGTCTGCCGGCAAACCCATACTTGGGCAAATAGACAGCAAGGAACTCACCAACACACTGATCATTGTAGTGCGTTATTTCGGCGGCTCACTACTGGGCGTACCCGGTTTAATCAATGCCTATAAAACAGCCGCTTCCCTGGTGCTGCAGGTAACGCCGGTAATACAAAAGCAGGTAGAGATTAATTACCGCCTGCAGTTTGATTATACCATGATGAACGATATTATGATGATTGTAAAACAATACAATTGCACTGTGCTTAACCAGGAAATGCAGTTGTTCTGCAGCATGGCAGTAGGCATACCGGTGAACCGGGTAGAACCAATATTGAACCGGCTGCAGGATATCAGGAACGTGGAAGTAGAAAGAATTAAATAGGGATTGCTGCAACAGTATTCAAAAAATTTTGTTGCCCACTTTACTGCTGCACAGTAAAGCTTTATATGGCATCATTTAAACACGCTTTGTATGAAGACTGAACAGATTGTATTGGCCGCCAGGCCCAAAGGCATACCAACTATTGCTGATTTCAGAATAGAAACAGTTGAATTGCCTGCATTAAATGAGGGAGATTTGTTGTTACAGGGCCTGTATTATTCTGTAGATCCCTATATGCGGGGCAGGATGAACGATGCAAAATCATATGCACCACCCTACCAGGTGGATATGCCCATATATGGCGGGGTAGTGGCAAAAGTAGTAAACAGCCGATCTGGTGTATTCCGTGAAGGCGATATGGTGACCGGCGCCCTGCCCTGGCAGGTTAATATGGTGGTGGAGGCAAAAGCGGTGAAAAAAGTGGATATTTCATTGGTGCCTGCCAGTTATTACCTGGGTGTATTGGGGATGACGGGGTTGACAGCCTATATTGGCCTGGTAGACATTGGTAAACCAAAGGCCGGAGAAACCGTGGTGGTATCGGGTGCCGCGGGCGCCGTGGGCGTGGTGGTGGGCCAGCTGGCTAAAATCTATGGATGCCATGTTGTTGGCATTGCCGGGTCTGACGAAAAATGCAGCCTGTTGAAAAAAAACTTTGGGTTTGATGAAGCCATCAATTATAAAACCACAGCAGACATGAAGAAAGCCATTGCGGAGACATGTCCCAACGGGGTAGATATTTATTTTGACAACGTAGGCGGCGCCATTTCAGATGCAGTCATCGGCAATATTAATTTCCATGCACGCATTCCTCTTTGCGGTCAGATTGCCTTGTACAACAGTACAGAAATACCCGTGGGGCCGCGGCTGCAACCGATGCTGCTTACCAGAAGTGTTTTGATGCAGGGGTTTATTGTGTTCAATTACCAGCACCGTTTCCCGGAGGTATTGCCACAGCTCACGCAATGGGTAAAAGAAGGAAAAATAAAATTCCAGGAAACCATTGTGCATGGATTTCACCAGCTACCTGCTGCTTTTCTGGCGCTTTTTACCGGCGACAATACCGGTAAAATGATTGTGGAAGCATGATACCCTCACTGCGCGGCCGTTGCCTGCTTCCCTGCTGGCTGGCCAAAGTAATAAAAGATTTTTACACCCAAAAAATCACCTCCAATTTTTGACCTATTACTTTAACAGGGTGATAGTGTACAGCACATAGAGCAGCGAGAGTAGGATGGCTGACATCCTTATGCTGTTTTTTGCCCACTGATTCGACAGCTGAAACCCGGGCAACATTGGCGTTGATTGCAGAAAGAATGCCAGCAAGCGGTCATATTCCAGCAATATTAAAAAACTGATGGAGATAGTTATAAGTACAGACTGCGTTAAAGCCCCTGCATTCATAGCATAGAAAATATTTATCAGTAATAGGTTCAGCATAAATGCAAAAAGGCAGATGGCAGCCAGCAGTGCAGTTCTGCGGAACAGTAAAAACCATGCGCCGGTAATCTGTATAATAGCCAGCAGCAGTACAAACTTGCGCGAATAACCAAAGTAGAACCAGGTGAGCCATTCGCCGGATTGCTGGTTCATGGCTTTGGCTGCAATCAGGTCCGGCACATTAAACTGCAGCCTGAAAATCTTTTTCCAGCCAAAAATTACAAGGTTGAAGGCCGTAGTGTAACGAACAATACTTACCAGCAGACCTTGTATGTTAAATTGGCCTTGCTTGTTCTTTTTTTCACGAAAATGCCAGGTAAAAGGGAAGATCAGTGATACTGCAAATAATACACCCACCAGCGAAAACACCAATACAGGAGGCAGCCAGGGAATGCTGCCGCCATTACCCAGTTCAAGCAACAATGCAATGCAGGCAAGGCCTGCTACCAGGCTGGTAATGATTTTTTTCAGCAGTAAAATTTTGTGCATAGCAAAGATTTGCTAAGAGATGCAGCTGTGGGGGAAATCCATACTGTTTTTCAAATGCTCAGAAGAAATTGCGTATTGTCATCCATTTTCTGGCTACGGTAATTTTTGTAAAAGCAGGGGGGGGTAGCAGTATCTATTCCATTAGTGACTTTTTTTAACCAACAAGCACTATGAAAACCATTCACTTGCTTTTCACCAACAATCATTTTGCAAATCCTGCACTTACTTTCAGGTCTTTGCTACCGGGCGTGTAAGTATAAAATCCTTCGCCTGTTTTAATTCCCAGCCTGCCGGCTATTACCATATTTACCAGCAGGGGGCAGGGTGCATATTTTGGATTTCCAAATCCCTCCTGCAGTACACGCAGTATAGAAAGACAAACATCCAGTCCAATAAAATCAGCCAGCTGCAATGGTCCCATGGGATGTGCCATGCCCAGCTTCATTACAGTATCAATTTCAGTAACACCCGCTACGCCCTCGTACAGGCTATAAATGGCTTCATTGATCATCGGCATTAAAATGCGGTTGGCAATAAAACCAGGATAATCGTTTACTACGCAGGGGGTTTTGCCCAGTTGAAGACTGAGTGCGGTGATGGTTTCAGTGACAGTCTTTGCAGTAGCGTAGCCATTAATAATCTCTACCAGTTTCATTACCGGTACCGGGTTCATAAAATGCATGCCAATTACCTGTCCGGGCCTTTTGGTAACAGCCGCAATTTTTGTGACAGAGATGGAAGAGGTATTGGTAGCCAGTATAGCGCTGGCAGGCGCTTCGGCATCTATTTGTTTAAAAATGGCCAGTTTAAGTTCTGTATTTTCAGTAGCAGCTTCAACCACCAGCTGTGCTTCTTTTACACCTTCCGCTAAAGAAGTGCAGGTGCGCAGATTGGCCAGTGTAGATTTTTTTACATCGCCGGAGATAGTGCCTTTGTCCAGCTGGCGGTCAAGGTTTTTTGTAATGGTGGCAAGGGCTTTATCCAGCGGCGCCTGTGCAATATCAATAATGGTAACGGTAAAACCATTTTGTGCAAATACATGTGCAATGCCATTGCCCATGGTACCTGCGCCAATGACGGAAACTTTCTGAATTGTCTGAACCATGATTTATGATTAATGTGATTGCTATGATTGTTGGCCCGGTATGGTTGACTAAGTTACAATGAAATGAGTTGAGCCGAAATCTAAAAGAAGAGAAAGTTAGCCGCAGCTACGCAGAATAATCCCGTATTTTTTTCTGAAACATGATTACTGTCTGGACTAACAAGCCCTCCTGCTTATCAGTTTAATCAGATAAATCATGGTTCAGACAATTTGACGCCCAAAGCGGTTCAGTTGAAGTGATTGCGACGCAACGATGTTGCTATGGAAATATACTGCTGGTATTAAAACCATCGATAAAATCATTGATTTTTTAAAACTCCACCTCAGTGCAGAACGGCTGTCTCCAGGTGCTACTGGTAAAATCCTGCAATCACCTGAATCATAGAAATCATAGTTCAGACTTATTTATTCTTAAAATCTCCCCGCTTCCAGGCCTGTATAAAATCAGCCCAGGCAAGGGGGTTAAGCAGGCCAATGGGGGGTGTTTGTCCCTGGTAGTAGTATTTTTTAGCGCCCTGTGCAAGGGCATAGTTGGCAGATTCGCGGCCATCCCTGGGCATGCTTCTCATCAAAGCCTGCCGGGTGGCGGCATCGTTGTTTTTACGGGCTATTTCAAGGTTATCCGCAGGTATATCCGTGTTTACAAAATCACGTTCAAACTGCTCGCGGGTGGGGCGTGGTTTAATAATGGTGGCCGGCAGGTAGACGGTATCAGTTACCATTAATTGAATGATACTTTGCTGGCTGCCTTCCAGGTTACGGGGCACTTCTACCACTTTTGGTTTATAGCCAATGCTGGTAAACTCTACCTTATCTCCTTTCAGCACAACAATAGAGAAGACACCCTGCTCATTACTCATGGTACCGCGGTTCTGGCCTTTCACAATAACACTTACGGAAGGAATGCCTTTCAGGCTGTCTGCCGTCATTACCACACCATACAACTGCACCACAGAATCTTTTAGTTGTGTAAACTGGGCCTGTGACTTCACCGCAATAGCTGCAACAAACAAAGTAAAAAGTAGCAATCTTTTCATCCGTCAAATTTGTTTTATAAAGGTCGGTTGTTTCAATAAGTATCTATCGCCAGCCTGTATCCCGCCTGTGTAATTAATTCGTTTTTAATTGGCTGTCACGCTTTCTGCAATCCTATTTCACCGTTTAGGGTACGAGCCAAAGATAATTACTTCATTTTTCAGAAATTCAACAAATTGCCCCCGCTATTGGTTAATTTTGCGGCAAATTCCTTTTTTAACATAACCTTTTTATTAATAATGGAGCAGGAGCAAATTTTAAGCGCTTTAAGTCATGTGCAGGAACCCGATTTGGGAAAAGATCTGGTAACGCTGAACATGATAAAAGACATTGTGATTGAGGGCAATCATGTTTCTTTCACCCTGGAGCTGACCACACCGGCCTGCCCCATGAAAGACATAATGCGCATCTCCTGCGAGAAGGCCATCCGCCAGTACGTTAGCCAGGAGGCCGTGGTGAAAGTGAATTTTTCTTCCAATACCACCTCTAATCGTAAAGACGGCGGACAGTTGTTGCCGAAAGTGAAAAATATTATAGCAGTCATGAGTGGTAAAGGCGGCGTAGGAAAAAGCACGGTGGCCGCCAATCTTGCACTGGCATTGGCACAGGGCGATGCAAAAGTGGGACTGATGGATGCTGATATTTATGGACCCAGTGTACCCATTATGTTTGGCGTGCGTGGCGAAAGACCTATGATGATGGATATGGGCGATGGCGAAAAAGCAAAGATTGTTCCACTGGAGAAATACGGCATTAAACTGATGAGTATTGGCTTACTGGTAGATGAAAAAAGTGCCGTGGTTTGGCGTGGCCCCATGGCCAGCAGCGCTATCCGCCAGTTTGTGACCGATGTATTCTGGGATGAACTGGACTACCTGGTAATAGATATGCCGCCCGGCACGGGCGATATACATTTAACGGTATTGCAAACCGTACCGGTTACCGGCGCCGTAATTGTTACTACGCCGCAGGAAGTGGCGCTGGCCGATGCAAAAAAAGGCATTGCCATGTTTGGCCAGGCACAATTGAAGGTGCCCATTATTGGTCTTATTGAAAACATGAGCTATTTCACACCTGCAGAACTGCCCGAAAACAAATATTATATTTTTGGAAAAAATGGCGGTAAGAAACTGGCAGAAGAATATGATCTGCCTTTGCTGGGACAAATTCCGCTGGTGCAAAATATCCGTGAAGGGGGGGATGCAGGCATACCCGTTATGATGAGCAATGACGAAGTTACCAAAGCAGCTTTTAATGCTTTTGCAGCGCAAACGGTAAGAAGCGTTTCTATGCTGAATGCGCAGATGGCAAGCGCAAAGGTGGCAGAAGTAGTGGCGTAATTTTTCTAACCCGGCATTTGAGTACCTGATGTATAGTTTCTCTTATTTTAAAGAAAATGACATTGCGCTGGTAAAACAGTTTATGCAGGCAAACTCCTTTGCGCTGCTCACCGGTTGCGATGCAAATAACCAACCCGTTGCCACACAGGTGCCCCTGCTGCTGGAGGAACGGGAAGGCAAGTTATTCCTGCTGGGGCATATACAGCGCAAAACAGATCATCAACTGGCGTTTGAACAAAACCCGCATGCGCTGGCTGTTTTTACAGGGCCGCATACCTATGTAAGTGCCAGCTGGTACAGCAATCCGCAGGTGGCTTCTACCTGGAATTATATTTCCGTGCACGCAAAAGGCCCAATTAAATTTTTAGGCGAAGCCGCTTTGCTGGACGTTCTTACCCGTACCACTGCGCTGTATGAAAACAATAACAACTCATCTGCATTGGTAGAAAAAATGCCCGCGGAGTATGTCAGTAAAATGATGAAGGCCATCGTAGCGTTTGAGATGGAAGTTACCCACCTGGATAATGTTTTTAAGCTGAGTCAGAACCGCGATAAAGAAACTTATACAAACATTGCAGACAAGCTGCAGGCACAGGGCGGCCAGTCGGCAGACATTGCACAGCAGATGCAGCAGCGCAGATCACAATTATTTAATGAGGATTGAGCATCGGCAGCCCCCAATTTTGCAGCGCCGTTCTTCTATACGAACAGGTAATTCATTTCAGCTGTAAAAAAATATTCAACCGCATGGGCAAAAAAAGAGAAATAACAGAATTGCTGCTGGCCATTATTTTTGTAGCAGGATGTCACACTACAAAAATGGTAAACATGAACCTTCCGCAGTTTGATACAGAAGCCCACCGGGGTGGCCGCGGACTGCTTCCGGAGAATACCGTTGCCGCTATGTTGCATGCACTAACGCTGAATGTAACTACCCTGGAGATGGATGCCGTTATTACCAAAGACAAACAGGTGGTATTGTCTCACGAACCTTTTTTCAATCATGAAATAACTACCCTGCCCGGGGGAGGCTATATAGCAGAAAAAGAAGAAAGAAAGTACAATGTATACGGCATGAGCTATGCTGAAACGCAGCAGTATGATGTGGGCCTGAAGCCACATGCCCGTTTTCCGCAGCAGCAAAAATTGAAGGCTTCCAAGCCTTTGCTCAGCCAGGTAATAGACAGCGTGGAAGCGTTTGCAGCAGCGCATCATACAATAGCGCCATTTTATAATATTGAGACAAAATGCCAGCCGCTTACAGACAATGTTTTTCATCCAGCCCCTGAGGAATTTGTGCAGTTGCTGATGAAAGTGGTGAATGAAAAGAAGATTACAGACCGGGTGATCATTCAATCTTTTGACCCGCGTACACTCCAAATCATTCACCAGCGTTACCCCGCTGTAAAAACAGCTTTATTGATTGAAGACTATGATAAAAGATCGCTGGAAGATCAACTCAACCAATTGGGCTTTACACCCACTATTTACAGTCCTGCCTACAAACTGGTAAACGGGGCATTGCTGCAGGCCTGTCATCAAAAGCAAATGAAAGTGGTGGCCTGGACGGTCAACGACGGCCAGGAAATCACCCGTTTGAAGCACTTAGGCGTAGACGGCATCATCAGCGACTATCCCAATCTCTTTTAATCACATAAATGCAAACAAAAAAGCCAGTAACCGGTATTCCCGATTGCTGGCTTTTCTATTGAAATTTTATACCTGCTTAGTTATCCTTTTTCCCATCCCTTGTTACGGGCCTGTTTTGCCGGCTTCCCTGCGGTTGTTGCACCGGCCTGGTTACTGGCCTGTTATTAGCAGGCGGCTGCACAACGGGTCTTGTAACAGGGCGGGTAACGGGCCTTGCCGCCGGGCGATTGTTATCTGATGGTGGTGTTACGGGTCTTATAACCGGGCGGTTATTATCAGCCGGGGGTGTTATGGGTCTTGTTATGGGCCTTGTCACCGGCCGGTTATTGTCAGCAGGGGGTGTAACCGGGCGTATGACGGGCCTGGTTACCGGACGGTTATTATCCGCAGGAGGAGTAACAGGTCTTATTACAGGCCTTGTAATGGGACGGTTATTGTCTGCCGGGGGTATTACCGGTCTTACAACAGGCCGGTTGCCATTGTTATCGCCCGGGCGGCGATTGGGTCTTGTTACCGGTTGGCGTATATTATCCCTGGTTACCAGCACATCTCTTCTGCGGTCATAAATATTATTAGGGCGCTGCGGGCGGGCAGGCTGGGGTCGGTTCCAGTTAGCGGGGCGGTTTACAATAATATTCGGTCTTACATTGGACCTGTTGTTATAAGGCCGGTTGCCATAATAACCGCCATTCCAACCCCATGGGCGGTAAGGCGGCCTGAACATGGGCGGTCCAAACCAACCACAGCCCCATCCATGCTGTCTGCGGTAGTAGTACCAGCTGGTATTAAAGCCCAGGCCAAAGCTGATGTTCCAGCCGGTCCATGGATTATAGTGCATGCCAAAACCCCAGGTATACGGGCGGGGCCAGTAACGCCTGCCGTACCAGGGCCGGTATCGCCAACCTGTACCCCATACCACCGTGCGCCTGCAGATGTAATTGCCCATATAACCGGGCGTGTATCCAACATAGACATATTGAGGCGTGCTTTGGTATACGTATACATAGCGGGTATTGTAGGCGCTGCTGCTGGCCGGAATTTTTTCTACATCGCCAGGTCTTTCATTGGCTACCTGCCACGGCCCATTGGAATTGCTGCTGATAAACCAGATGCCGTTTTCCAACGCGTAGTACCGGTTGTTGGGCGCCAGCATCACCGTAATGCTGCTGTTCTCTGCTATGGCCAGGTTGGTATTTTCTATAGGAACAAACCGTGGCGCGCCGTCGTACGCTACTTCGCAGCGGGCGGTGTTTCGGTCAACCTTGGCCGTTTGTGGCACCCTTGCATCAATCATCGCTTCATTGGCTTCTTCTGTGCCGGCTACACTTGCCAGTACGCCATCTTTTTCTGAACCGGCCGGTATTTTTGCAAAAGCGGCGGGCAATGCATCCGGGTCTACATATTCCCAGGGCCCTTCCAGCTTTGGGCTGCTGTACCATCTTCCTCCTAACAGAATAAAATTTTTCTGGCTGTCAATATCTTTAAAAATTTCATCCAGTGAATTGTTTACATATAATAAGGTGGAGCCTTCTACCGCCTGGTAAGAAGGGGCGCCTTCCGTTTGTATCAGCTCTGCGGGTTCGGTGCTTACCAGTATATCTGTGGCAGAAGTAAACCTGCTGGTTTCATTTTTTGAAGCAGTATCTTTTTTTTCCTGTTCCTTCATCAGTGCATCCAGCGACTTTATTCTGGAAGGCAGGCGTTGTACATTGGACCAGCCATTGAGCACACTGGAAGAACTGTACCAGAAACTGCCTCCATACAAATAGTATTTTTTATCGTCGGGGTTTTTAACAATCAGGTAAGGTGAGTTAATTACGCGGGTCAAAGTAAGATCTTCGTCCAGCTGTTCTACAGGATCGCCATCAAGCACAATCAATGTGGTGGGTTTGCTGCGGTAAAAAATTTTCGGGGGATCATTTTTTAAACCATCACCGGTTTCTGCTTTTTCCTGCTCCAGCACCGCCTGCAGCCGGTTTACATCAAACTGGATGTTCATGGCCGGCAGCTCTTTTTCAATGGCATTCTTCAACAGGGTTTTGCTGGCTTCATCATTGTCAGCAAATTTAGATTGCGCTACAGTCACCTGTTGCAGGGTGGCAAGACTGTTACTGGCCGACATGGCTGCATTGAACCACATTACACCAAACACCGGTTCGTCGCCTGCTTTTCTTACAATTGATACAGCGGCACGGGCGTAAAGGCTGCTGCCCGACCAGGTCTCCGGCTGCGGCTCATAGACGGTAATCCGGCTACCGCCTGCGGCCGGCAGTTCTTTGGGCCATTGGCTTTGCGCAGATAACTGATACTGCAGCAATAGCAGGAAGAATATTACGGCAACTGTTTTCCCCGGTGTTTTGAGAAGCGGCATAGTGACTTTTTAAAGTGATCAACCCAAACAGCGATACATTCAGTAATAAAATTACAGCATTTATTCTATCCGTTCTGTTTATAACGGCAATGCGCCCGTTGAATCAGCAGAAAACGACAGGTTGGTGGAGCGTTGACCGAAATAAAGAAAGGGTGCCGTTTAAAGCACCCTTCGGGAAATTAAATATGGCAGTGTTGGTTATTCCAGTATAATTTTTTCCATGTAAATCTTATTGCTGGAAGAAATGATTTTAAGAAAGTACTGACCGGTTTTCATATTGCTGTTCCTTGTTATTATAATGGTCTGTTGCGTGGTCTGCATGGTGGTTTTATTGTAGTATACAGGTACGCCTGAAGCGTTAAAAAGCGCTACGCTGAGGTTCTCACCCGCGCTTCCCTTGTATTCTACACACAGGCGATCTCGTACAGGCACCGGGTAGGCATTAATACTGTTGACTGCAGCAATGCTAATGGTGATTACCGGGGAGTAGCCCGCTTTTCCATCCAGCCAAACCTGTTTAAGGCGGTAATAATTTTTACCCGGGAAGGCTTGTTTATCGGTAAATGAGTAGCGGGTTATAACGGATCCTGCATTGCGGGCACTTACCCAGCCAATAACAGAAAAATTAATGGCGTCATTGCTTCGCTCAATAGAAAAGCCGGCGTTATTGAATTCTGTATTGGTAGTCCATTCCAGTAAGTTGGAATTGCTGGCCTGCGAAGCGGTAAATACCGTAACTGAAACCGGGAACAAATTGGCATTGGAAGCGCTGCCCATCACCATCATCTCCCATATTGAATAACCGTTGCCGCTGGCACTGTGCAGGCCCTGCATGCGTACGTAGCGCGCAGCCTTGCTGGACTTGAGGCGGACGGTGTCT
>JANPGT010000539.1:0-2605 GCA_031424135.1 Chitinophagaceae bacterium | reverse complement strand
TTGTTTGAAGGTGCATTCATTGGTGGCATTTCTGCCATGTATAATTTTGCTTTTAAAGGTGCCGAAGCTGGTGCCACGGGCGGTATTGTAATGCAGGCCGTGGGTTTAACCTTTGGAGTAGTGATAGCGATGTTTGCACTTTACCGTTTTCGTGTTATTAAGGCTACGGAAAAATTCAAGTCTGTTGTTATCATGGCTACTGCAGGTATTGCCGTATTCTACCTGCTGGCAATGGTGTTGCGGTTGTTTCATGTAGAGATGCCGCTGATTCATTCAAGCGGCACGCTGGGTATCGTTTTCTCCCTGGTGGTAGTTGCCGTGGCTGCGTTGAATCTTATACTTGATTTTGACAGAATTGAAACCGGTGCTGCTATGGGTGCACCTAAATATATGGAATGGTATGGCGCATTTGGACTCCTGGTAACCATTGTATGGTTATACCTTGAGATACTGCGCTTGCTGTCTAAACTGAACAGCAGAAACTGATCTAAGTTGTAAGTAGTAAGTTATAAGTGGTAAGTCCTTTTATCAATCAAAAGGACTTACCACTTTTTTATTTGCTATAAATTGAAGGAGCTCATTGTCTATTGCACGTTAAAAAACCGTATTCAACCCCTTAACGAAATCTATTAAATGAGATCAAATTCCCCCTTCAGGGGGTCAGGGGGTATTATCTCCCGTCTCCATCCAGCAAATTACCCAGGCCACCCAGGATGCTGCCTTCTTCTCTTCTGTGTCCAAACTGCGGACTATAAGAAATAATTTTGCTGGCCAGCCGGCTAATGGGCAGCGACTGTAACCACACTTTGCCGGGTCCGCGCAGCACTGCAAAGAACAAACCTTCTCCGCCAAACACCCAGTTGCGTACACCGCGCACCATTTCAATATCAAAATCTACCGCGCCCTGGTAGGCCACCACACAGCCGGTATCTACGCGCAGTAATTCGCCGGGTTGTAAAGTCTTTTCCACCACGTAACCACCTGCATGTACAAAAGCCATTCCATCGCCTTCCAGCTTTTCCATAATAAAGCCTTCGCCCCCAAAAATGCCGGTACCCAGCTTGCGCTGGAAAGCAATGCCAATGCTTACACCTTTGGCCGCACATAGAAAGGAATCTTTCTGGGCAATGATGGTGCCTCCCAGCTGTTGCAAATCAAGTGGTATTACTTTGCCGGTATAAGGTGCTGCAAAACTTACCCTGCGTTTGCCCACGCCGGTATTGGTAAATGCGGTCATGAACAGGCTTTCCCCCACTAAAATGCGTTTGCCGGCAGAAAATAATTTATCCAGCAAACCACCGCCCTGCTGTTTGGAGCCGTCGCCAAAAATGCTCTGCATTACAATATTATCGTCCATCATCATAAAGGCGCCGCTCTCTGCAATGGCCGTTTCATTGGGGTCCAGTTCTATTTCTACAAATTGCAACTCTTCGCCGTAAATTTTGTAATCTATCTCGTGATTATTTCTCATGGTGGTTTAAATTTTTATGAAGATAAATAAGATTGCGGTTTTTGAGCAGGTGCAAAATGATAAACGGAAGCTGCTTCGCAACACCGGGAGAATGGAACACGGATAACACGGATTAGACGGATGAAAGGGATACCATTCCGAGGGCAAAAAGGTAGCAGTCAATGATTCAATGCCGGTACCGGCAAACAGCTTTTTTAGCTGGAAATATTAGATCCTGATTAATCCGTGTCATCCGTTTGCTGCCATGTGGTCTAAAATGACAAGTGGTTGAATGTTAAACCATCAAAATCCTTAACTTGTCGCTTTCTTTTTTTAAAATAAAAGTCATGATGAAATCAAAAATCTTTTTACTGGCTGTACTGCTCAGCAATGCCTATGGGGTGGTAAGCGCACAGGCGAAGTTGGTAGAGACGGTTACCCGCAGTGGTGACGAACTGGTGATTCCCTACAAGAAATACCTATTGCCCAATGGACTTACACTGGTGGTGCATGAAGATCACAGCGACCCGATTGTACATGTGGATATTACTTACCATGTAGGTTCTGCCCGCGAGGAAATTGGCAAATCCGGTTTTGCGCATTTTTTTGAACACATGATGTTCCAGGGAAGTGATCACGTGGCAGATGAACAGCATTTTAAAATTGTAACAGCAGCCGGCGGCACTTTGAACGGTTCTACCAACCGCGACCGTACCAATTATTATGAAACCGTACCCAGCAACCAGCTGGAGAAAATGTTATGGCTGGAAGCAGACCGCATGGGATTTTTGCTGGATGCCGTTACACAAAAAAAGTTTGAAGTACAGCGCGCCACAGTAAAAAACGAAAGGGGGCAGAATTACGATAACAGGCCCTATGGTTTAATCAGCGAAGTAGTGGCAAAAAACCTGTATGATTACGGCCACCCTTACTCCTGGCTTACCATAGGTTATGTAGAAGATCTGAACCGCGTTAGCGTAGACGATCTGAAAAACTTTTTCCTGCGCTGGTACGGCCCCAACAACGCTACCCTCACAGTTGGTGGTGATGTAAAAACGGAACAGGTAGTGAAGCTGGTAGAAAAATATTATGGCAACATACCGCGCTGCCCCGACGTGCAAAAAGTGGCGGTACCAGCTGCCAATGTAGAAAAAG
>JANPGT010000538.1:0-7478 GCA_031424135.1 Chitinophagaceae bacterium | reverse complement strand
CGCTGGCTGCGGCCCTGGAAATGGAAAGGGTGGGGGGGCCTGCTGCTGTCGGTGGTACTGCCCAGCATATCTGTATATTCTGTTAATGCAGTTTTGTCTTTTGGCAGAAGGGCCGGGTACCAGATTTCTACTTTTAGCGGGCGGTTATACAAGGGTGTTATACCGTCTTTTGTTTTCAGTATATCGGGCTGGTTGTTATTCGTCCATGTGGTGGTGCGAACGCCTACCGCATATTCACCACGCGCTGCCAATACCGGTGCATCAGGCAGGGCGTCGCCATATATAAAAGCGCTGCTGGTTTGCGCCAGCGAAGAAAAAACAAGAATGCAGGCAAGAAGAGCAGTGGCCACTAATTTTCTTATTGGCAGGGGAGCAATGCAAATCATAGATTGAATGACCGCGTGGTTAATAGTAGCGCGGTGTTAATTAAAGATAGCAAGTTTAGGAGCACAAACCATGGAGGTGCAGGAACGTGGAATTGCACAGCGGATTATTCTCTGTGGGTTGTCAGCGATAAGTAATGAAAACTTAACAGCGTTGATGGCAGAACAGCCCTGAAAAGTACACTCCCTGCCCCCGCATCGCCGTGGTTCCCGCATCGTAAATGTACTTTCAAAAAAGCGTAGTTGTTGGTATTGCAGCGGCCCCGGAAATGGGCTTGTTTTACAGTATATCCAATGTGAAAATCCAATATCCTGAAACCCTATGAAGTTAATGATGTACCTCGGTAATGACCTGATTGAAGCGGTGCCGCTTGACCAGGAACGTATACCCAAACCCGGATACCTGGGCAGCTTTAAGCGCAACCTGAAAGAGAAATACCACGAGCTTATCATGCAGTTTTCGGAGCCACCGCAGTTCCTGGTAATTAATGTACAGGCATAAGCGCAAAAATAGAAGCGTGTTAAAGGCGCGCCGTTTTCAGGCTGCCTGTTTGTGCCGGTGGATGCCTTTTTTCGACAGCATGAAAGCTACCGCCAGCTGTACGAGGCCTGCCGCAAGATAAGTCAGCGGTAATCCTTTCTTTCCCATATGGAAATAATCATAGGCTATTGCCATTGATAAAAGTCCTTCAATGGCAAAGAACACACCGTCAATCCAGGGGGCTTTTTGTTCAATGGTATGATGCAATAATGCAATGGAAATAAAAATAAGACCGGCAATGGCAAAGAACAGCCAGGAACTGTGCCCGCTTTCATACTTCTCAAAGCTGTGTACCAGTATTACCATGCCCGCAATAATATGCGCTATCTTTTTTTTCTTTTCCGCGCTTCCGGGGCTGTTTCCTGTAGTCATGTATAGTGTTTTTATTCAGCGGATTTATCCCAGGCTTACTTTTTTGCCGGTATTGGCTGCTTCATAAATACTCATCAGTATCTTCATGTCGCGCAACCCTTCTTCCCCATTTGTATGCGCAGGGAATTTGCCTGTTTCCAGGAATGCTTTGCAAATTTCTTCCATCATTACCGTTTGGTGATGCACTACCGGCAGGTTCAAAGGGCCTTTATTGGTGCTGCCTTTAATGGGGCCATAGCTGTAGGCAGGGCTCAACTGTATCCAGCCTTTGGTGGCAGAGACGTAGAGCTGTTCTATATTGGACCGGTAAGAAGTAAAACCATTTACGGTAGCACCCCCCGGGAATTCCAGTTGCCATGACAGTGATTGTTCTACATCTTTAAATACCGCTGTATCGGTAATGGGCCCGTACTGTGCGGTTACAGACAATGGCTCTTCGCCGGTAACATACCTTGATGCCTGTACGCAGTAAATGCCTACATCCATTAACGGCCCGCCGCCTGCCATGGCTTTTTTCAACCGCCATTGGGTGGGATCGCCAATATTAAAACCAAAATTGGTCTGTATAAATTTAACATCACCCACCTCTTTCTGCCTGCACAGCCGCACTACTTCTTTGGTGAACGGTTCAAAATGCATGCGGTAGCCGATGCCCAGCTGCACATTTGCTTCCTGGCATGCTTTTACCATTTCTTCCGCATCTTTTACGGAAGTAGCCATGGGTTTCTCGCACATTACATGTTTGCCTGCTTTGGCAGCCCTCAGTACAAATTCTTTGTGCATAGAATTGGGCAGCACCACGTACACAATATCTACTGCTTTGTTCTTGGCTATCTCGTCAAAATTCTGGTAGTTGTAAATATTCTTTTTATCCAGGTTGTATTTTTTACTCCATTCTTCTGCCTTGGAGGGCGTGCCTGTAACAATGGCTGCCAGGTAACAGTTGCCGGTTTTTTCCAGCGCAACGGCCAGTTGGTTTTTGGCGTAGCTGCCCAGTCCTACCAGGGCAACGCCTAATTTTTTCCCCTCCCGGAACGGGTGCGCAACAGGCGTACTCATTGCATCTGCAACACTGGTAGCGGCAAGGGTAATACCCAGGCCACCGGTTAATTTTTGTAAGAAATCGCGGCGGGAATGTTGGTATGGCATAAATGGTAAATTGAGGGATTGAAAAAATGCAATTGTAATTTAAAGATAAGGTATAACAACTCCTTTGGCGTTGCCGGTATCCTTTTTTCTTTGTTTGATACTATTTTATCAACGGATTAAATACCTGTTACGGGCTGCAGTTTTAAAATCCGCGCAATGGAAGCGATGGCCGCTGCAGTCAGCAGTTGCTCCTTACAATTGTTCCCGGAAGGTATCCGGTAGCCAGTCATCCATAAACATGCTGCCTGATTTGCTGTCTGCGTATGCCCTGTCATCAGCTGGCTGGTCGGCATGTTCAATAACTGCCGGGTTTTTTCAGGTAGAAGTTTAACGAGTTATCTGATATAATTATATTTTCAGAAAATATTGATAACATTTAAACTTTCTAAAACTCAATTGTGTTTAAGAGAGTGCTGTCCAACATTAAACATTGGAAACCCTAAGTACAATCAAAACTTCATTTTTAACCTAAACATCAACATTTATGTATTTTCACTTGCTTGACATTAAAGTAATTGCCAGCGACAATTATGTTGCATTCACTTTCTTTGTAGGATGCATGGCCATGCTTGCTGCTTCTGTATTTTTCTTTTTCGAAATGGGAAACGTTGACAGGAAATGGCGTACTTCCATCCTGGTCTCGGGGCTCATCACGTTCATTGCTGCAGTACATTACTATTACATGAGGGACTACAACCTGGCTACGGGTCAGTCGCCCACTTTTTTCCGGTATGTAGACTGGTTATTAACTGTACCTCTGATGTGTGTAGAATTTTATCTTATTACCAAGAAGGCGGGTGCTAAAACATCGCTTTTATGGAAGCTAATCGTTGCTTCCGTTTTCATGCTGGTGACCGGTTATATTGGGGAGGCGATTCATCCTGCGGAAAAGCAGAGCTGGATATGGGGCTTTGTTAGCAGCATTGCGTATTTTTATATAGTATACCTGATCTGGTTTGGAGATGTAGCAAAGCTTGCCAGTGCATCAGGTACAGCTGTAGCCAAAGCCAACAGGTATCTTGCCTGGTTTGTGCTGGTAGGATGGGCAATTTACCCTATAGGATATATTGCAGGAACCGAAGGCGGTTTGTTTGGTATGAAAGTACTGGAAGGTGTATCACTGGATATTGTTTATAATATTGGTGACGCAATCAATAAAATTGGATTCGGTTTGGTGATTTATGTATTGGCCCAGTCAGATAAACAGCCTGCGATAGCTTAACGGCGCATCAGGCGTGCAGCAGATATATGTCTGGTGCACGCCTGATTTTCATCTACAAACAGCCAGTGTTATGATCCGCATTGCATTAATTACCGCAGGTGCTTTTGCTGTATTATTTCATCATTATGTGATGGCGTTTTCTATGCATTGGCAGCAAGTCTTTTTTTTATCGGGCATTGCCCTCCTGGGCATTCCCCACGGGGCGGCAGATCTGCTGGTAGCGGCGCAAAGTGCCATTCATAAACAGCAGCATTTTTCCGGAATAAAATTTCTGGCCAATTATATTGCCAGGCTGGTAATATTTGGTTTGGTACTATGGCTTTTTCCGGTGGCTGGTATTGTAATTTTTATATTTTTTGCAGCATATCATTTTGGTGAAACAGATTTATTTTTTTTAAGAACTGATTACTGGCCAGGCAAGTTGCTGGTGCTGGGGTATGGGCTGGTGATACTTTCAGTGATACTTTTTCATAATTCCGCTGAGCTGCGGGAGTTTTTGCATCGGTCAGGTTCAGCGTGGGGGGAAAGGCTTCTGGCGGACTGGGTCCAGCCATATGGACAGGTGTTGCTTTATTTTTCCCTGATCTTTTTCTTCAGCAGTTTTTTTCTGTACTTCCTGCTTGTCAAAAATACGCAGCAATTGCCCGATGCTTTCCTGCTGCAGTTTGCATCACTTGTGCTTATTCTTTACTACCTGCCGTTGGTGGCAGGATTTACATTTTATTTCGTTGTTTGGCATGCCGTATTATCTCTCAGAAATATTGTTATTTATCTGAAAACCGGAGGAAAGACCCCTGGCTTGACTATCATAAAGCAAATTGCTTTTTATAGTGGGTTGGCGATGGGAGGGATTATTATTTCCGGAGCTGCAGGAAGTATGCTGTTACCCTACAGGCAGGATGCAATGATCTATGTGTTTGCCGGATTGGCAGTATTGACAGCACCTCATATGCAGGTGATGCATCATATGTATGGCCAGTTCAGGAAACGAAAAAGAAAAGCCGGTTTGCTGTAAATGTTGCACCTGTAACTGTTGGCTGCACCGTGTAAACGCTGTCATTTGCGGGCAGTAATATTATGGTGAAGTGAGCACCGCAATCAGTGGTAACATAATGGCTGGTTCTCCGGATAATGCATGGTTTCCGTTCCGGATGTCAATTATGCACTTTCTGCCCCTACATGTTGTGGACGCCCGGTTTTCTGCCGCAGGTGTTACCGGAATTCAAAAAAGGAAAGTTTGAACAATTACTTACCACCCTGATACAATTTGGTTAGATTTATAACAGCGTACCATTGGGTACCCAGGTTTTTACATCAAACCCTTATTAAAATGAAGTATTCTTTATGGCTGCTGCTATTTTTACCTGTTGCCGTTTCAATAAAAGCCCAGGTGGCAGATACCCTGAAATTGAAAAATTTCCGCCCTGTCTCCCTCTACAAAATTCCACAGACAACAGTACTGAAAGCCAGGTATCCCGTGACAGATTTTCATAGCCACGATTACCCGGAAACCGATGCAGGGGTAGATGAATGGGTAAAAACCATGGATGCGGCAGGCATCGCCAAATCTATTATCCTGTCTTATGCAACCGGTGCAAAATTTGATTCAGTAGTGGCTAAGTATGCCCGCTATAAAAACCGCTTCGAGCTGTGGTGCGGGTTCGACTATACCGGTTATGGCCAGCCGGGTTGGCAAAAGCATGCGGCAGCGGAACTGGAAAGATGTTATGCCAAAGGGGCCAGGGGCGTGGGGGAGCTGGGCGACAAAGGTTTTGGCGAGTTCTATTCAACCCCTTTACCGGCACCTGGTCTTCATATAGATGATCCACAGCTGCGGCCATTGCTGCAAAAGTGCGCGGCACTAAAGATGCCGGTTAGTATTCATGTGGCGGAAGATGCCTGGATGTATGAAAAAGACAATGCAGCCAATGATGGATTGATGAATGCCGCTACCTGGAAAGTAGATCAGTCCCGGCCCGGTTTGCTGGGGCATGATGCGCTGGTGGCGACGCTGGAACGGGCTGTGCAGCAAAATCCAGCCACTACTTTTATTGCCTGTCACCTGGCCAACTGCTGTTCCAATCTTTCTATGCTGGGCAAATTGTTCGACAGCTATCCTAATCTTTATGCTGACATTGCTGCACGTTACGGCGAAATAGCGCCGATACCGCGTTATGTGCATTCATTTATGGAGAAATACAGCAGCAGGTTGGTCTATGGAACAGATATGGGTACTTCAAAAGAGATGTACCATGTTACTTTCCGGATACTGGAAACCGCTGATGAACATTTCTACCAGCAGGATATTTTTGACTACCACTGGCCTTTGTACGGGTTGGCATTAACGGATGCTACGCTGAAGAAATTGTACCAGGAAAATGCAAAAAAGATACTGATGGCCGGCAGAAAGTAATACCCGCAATCACTGAGATCACTCCGCAGCCGGTGCCGGGTTTAGCGGTATCGGGATGACAGCAGAATGAAGCCGTTATTGAAGAATGGGTTGATTAAAAAAAGAAAAGCAATGGCCACCTGCTTTACAAAAACTGTCTTAACCTGCTTTTACCAGCTGCACATTGATGCCCCTGCGCAGCGTGTTGTGTACTTCTGCCACGGTGTCTGTATATTTTATCAGTGCGGCAATTTCATCAGGCGCGGCGTCTGAGATAACTGATACTTTGTATTGTATAGCGGCGGCGGGTTCAGCTTCGTTGCCAAACTCACCGTCAACAGTAACCGTTACCTTCTCAATATTGATTTTCATCCGGGCTGCTTCCCGGTAGAGATCATTGCAAAAACAGGTAGCCAGTGAAAGGAATAATAACTCGCCACCGTTTACAGAAGAGCCACGGCCTTCCCTTTTTGCAGGGATGGAAATTGATTTTTTGCTGCCGGCAGTCTGTACCACAATGTCGTGATGCTGCCGGTGGTTGGTAATGGTAGCTGCGATATGCATAAAAATAATTTACACTGTAATTATTTCATAGCGGCAAGTACTTTTTTAATCATTTCGTCTACGGACCTGTTGTCTATCCATCTTACTACCATCACCAGTTCATGTTCCGGGTCTGTATAAATAATATTGGTGCCATTGCCTACATGTATAAAGGCGGTGGCGGGCGCAGAAGGATAATATTTTTGACCAGTGTTTAAAAAGAAATTCATGTAGCCATAACCGGTATTGGCAGTGGTGGGGGTAAGCGATTGCTGTATCCATTGGGTGGAGATGAGCTGTTTGCCGTTCCAGTTGCCTTTGTGCAGGGTCAGCAGGCCAAAGCGTGCCATATCATAGGCATTGATAAACATGCCGCCGCCCCAGTGACCGCCACCGCTTACGCTCTGAACGGCCTGTCCATCCAGCACAATCCAGCTGTTGCGGTAACCATACCAGCGCCAGGTATTGCCGGCGCCAATGGGGTCCATGATAAGCGTTTTTAATACCTGTGGCAGGGGTTTTCGCCATACACTGGTAGCCGCAAGCGCCAATGCATTTACACGGACATCGTTGTATTCAAACACGGCGCCGGGTATTTCTCTTTTGCGGGTCAGCCATTCTGCGCTGTTAGCAGCAGGTCGGTCGGCCCAGTCGGGTTTACCCCATAGTGTTCCTTCCCAATCGCTGGTCTGGCGCAGCAGCACGTCCCAGGTAAGTAAACGGTTATGGGCAGACGAAAAGGGGGAGAGCATTTGTGGCTGCCCCATTTGCTCTGCTGGCCGGTTGATTTGATCAGGGTTGTACACTTCAATGGGGGGAACATAATCCACTACCGTATCATTTACACTGTTGATCAGTCCCTGGTCTACTGCCAGG
>JANPGT010000537.1:0-1678 GCA_031424135.1 Chitinophagaceae bacterium | reverse complement strand
TTAACATTCTTTAACAACCCACTCCGCTTATACATTTTTTTTATACTATGTAACATTCAGTTATAGTTTTGCGTCTCTATAGCTCAATTAAATACCGTTCACCATTAAACCATCTTATTATGAAAAAGTGGATAGCCATTTCCGCTATGGCATTTGTGTTTGTTTCCTGTAACAGAGAAAAAACAGCCTGTCCCGGCCCCGCCGATAAAAATTTCCCTGTTACCGGTTTTTCAAAAGTAGCTGCCGGAGAAACCTTCACCCTTACTTTAAGCAGGGGCTCCGGGTACAGCGTGTACGCCAGCGGCTGTGCCGATGATCTGGCCGACCTGGATCTTTCCGTAGGCAACGGGCAGGTGCTGAATATAGGGTACAATCATTTTAAACGCAACCGGCACCGGGTTGATCTGAACATCACGCTGCCAATACTTACCGCCGTAAATCTCTCCGGTGAAGCCAAAGGAAATATCAGCGGCTTCAAAGACCAGGGCTCGGTTATCAGGTCTGTTTTATCGGGCAATGCTGCATGTACACTTAACGGTGCTGCTGTTGTATCGCAGGTAGATCTTTCCGGCAATGCAGATCTTATCATAAAAGGAGCTGCAGAGAATCTTTATGGCAGCATCAGCGGCAATGCCATTTTACATGCCTACGAGAACAATTCCCTGGAAGTTGATATAGATGTAGCTGGCAACGGCACTGCCTATGTGACGCCGCTGGAAAAAATTTTTGGAGAAGTAAGTGGCAACAGCCGTATCTACTACAGGGGAAATCCCAGGCTGAAAAATTTTGTTACCAGTGGTAATGGAAAAGTTTTTAATGAATAATTACCCCGGGTAAAAAAGCAGGGTGCCCTCCCCTGCCGCTTTACGGGTGTATTATAAGTGGCCTGCTCCTTTACAGCATTTGAAACTATTCGCTGCGTTTTACACTTTGTCGGCTGTTGATGCTTATATTTAGTGACACAACATTATTTACAGCAATCAACCGTCTATGCCTGCAATTCGTTTCATGGGTATTTTTTTCCTGGCAGTGCTGCTGGGCTGCTCCACCCCGGAAAACAACAGTTCTGCAAAAGAAGAATGGATACCGCTCTTTAACGGGAAGGATCTCAGTGGCTGGGATATTAAAATTACCGGGCACGATCTGAATGAAAATTTCAATAACAATTTTGTGGTGCAGGACGGTGTTTTAAAAGTGGATTACAGTGGCTTCAAAAAGTTTGACGGCGCTTTTGGTCACCTCTACTACAAAAAACCTTTTTCGTATTATATCGTGCGCACAGAATACCGCTTCACCGGCAAACAGCTGGAAGGAGGCCCCTCCTACGCCTACCTTAACAGCGGCGTAATGATTCATTCCCAATCAGCCGCCTCTGTTACCAAAAACCAGTCCTTCCCGGTGTCGCTGGAAATGCAGCTGCTGGCTAGCGATGACAAAGAAAAAAGGCATAACGGCAATCTCTGTACGCCCGGCACTGAAGTAAGCATGGGGGGTGCACCGGTAGCAGCCCACTGTATTGATTCCAAATCAAAAAATTCTTATTCCGGCGAGTGGGTAAGGGCAGAAGCCGTGGTATACGGAGATTCCATAGTGCATCACCTCATTAACGGTGATACGGTGCTAACGTATGAAAACACTAAAGTGGGCGGCGGTTTTGTTAATACGGGCATGACCTGGA
>JANPGT010000536.1:0-1671 GCA_031424135.1 Chitinophagaceae bacterium | reverse complement strand
TCCACAATGGTAACATTGGTAAATCCAAAACGCTTTAATACCTCAGGTACCAGTTTTATACCGGTGCCGTGTATGGGTGTGTATACTATTTTCAGATCTTTTTGCCTGGCTATCACTTCCGGGTAAACGCTGAGGCCCTTTACCATGTCTATGTACGCATTATCAATGTCAACGCCCACCTGGGTAATATTGGCTTCGCCCCCACTCCATTTCACTTCGTCAACTGAAGCTATCTTGTCTACTTCTTTAATCACGTCTTTATCATGCGGCGGCACCAATTGACCACCATCGTTCCAGTAAGCTTTATAACCATTATACTCTTTGGGATTGTGAGAAGCAGTACATACCACACCTCCCTGGCAACCCAGGTGGCGAATGGTAAAACTCAGTTCAGGCGTTGGGCGCAGGCTTTCAAACAAAAACACTTTGATGCCGTTGGCGGCAAATACGTTGGCTACGGTTTCAGCAAAAAAGCGGCTGTTGTTTCTGCTGTCGTGCGCAATGGCAACTTTAATCTCCCCTTTCAGCTGCGCCTTCATATAATTGGCAAAGCCCTGGGTAGACATACCCACGGTATATTTATTCATACGGTTGGTGCCTACGCCCATAATACCGCGCAGACCACCGGTGCCAAATTCCAGGTTACGGTAAAAAGATTCTTCCAGTTCTTTAGGATTATCTTTCTGTAAACGGGTTATCTCGTCTTTGGTAGCCTGGTCAAAATTTCCTTTCAGCCAGGTATTCACTTTGTCTTGAATGGCAGCGTCCATAATGGAAGGTTTTATAGTTTGTAATTGGGGCCTAAGTTATTGATTTCTGGGAATTGACAATCTATTAACCCGGTGAAACCGTATTTTTGTTTTACCGGTTATATCCAGTACTTTATGCATAAAAATCATAATAAGGGTTGATAAAAAAACTACTGATATTATTACTATTTGTTGGCCCCACCGTGCATACGCACAGCCAGGATACAGCAAGGCCAGCCATTGACGTACGCATGGCGACAACCCGACTCAGCCCGCAGAAAAATGCAGACAGCACGTTGCCGCAAGATTTGCACCGTTTAATAACTGACCCAGCCGGGCCTGTCATCAATAAAAAACGCTTATGGCTGGTAGCCGGTGGTCACCTGGCCTTCTGGACTGGCTCCTATATTGCGCTTAATAAAACCTGGTATAGCAACTATCCCCGCTCTTCTTTTCATTTTTTTAATGACAACAGCGAATGGCTGCAGATGGATAAACTGGGTCATGTATGGACTGCGTATAATGTTGGACGTGCCTCGGCAGAATTATGGAGCTGGACAGGCCTGCCCAGGAAAAAAAGTGTGATCTATGGCGGACTCAGCGCCATCGCCTACCAGAGCATCATTGAAATACAGGATGGATTTTCTGCTGAATGGGGTTTTAGCTGGGGCGATATGACGGCCAATGTAGTGGGTGCCGCCGCCTATGTAACACAGGAGCTGGGCTGGAAGGATCAACGCATACAAATTAAGATGAGTTACTGGCCCTATGAGTATGCGCCCGATCTTATTACCCGCAGGAACCAGCTCTTTGGCAGCAGCCTCGCAGAAAGAACGTTAAAAGATTATAATTCACAAACCTATTGGATAAGTGCTAACCTGAAATCGTTTTTCAAAAACACCCGCCTGCCTGCATGGTTAAA
>JANPGT010000535.1:0-17826 GCA_031424135.1 Chitinophagaceae bacterium | reverse complement strand
AGCGGCTTTTCTGCATAGCCACCAAACTGGGCGCCCAAAGTGAAGCCGTTTGCCATGCCATTGCCATTGATGCTGGAGAAATTAAGATCTGTTTTTACGCCGAAACGCCATGCCAGCGGTTTGGTTTGTGCCTGCAGCCAGAGCGTCAGCAACAGGGCACATGCTGTAATTGTGTACTTCATAAATATATAGATTGATAGTTTGACAATACTGGTACTTAATGCAGTCAAAACTACCTGCCCGCCTATATATACAAATCACAAAATCTACCAATAGCAAAAAGCTGCCGGTAAAGGATGCAACCATAAATACAAACCGGTTAATGAACGAAATGTCCGCAGCTGCACAGATTAGAAAATGGGGCTGCAGCTGGCCTTTCCTCCTGATAACTTGTGCAACTATAGCCAATGCATGAAACCAAAAATCCGGTATACAATCTGCGCATCTGCGGCTATCAAAAAAAAATACCGCCCCTTTTTAGGCGGTATTGCAACACTGCAGCTGCACTACAGTATTCTTTTCTTTTAATATTTATAATAGTCTCTTTTGGCATCGGCAATAGCCTGGTCGCGCTCTACCCTTAACTGGTGTACCACTCTTCTTTTCTCTTTACGGCTGAGGCTGTCATCGTGTTTGGCCGACCATATCTTATCCTGGAAGTCATTTTTAATGTCCTCAATTTTCAGGTCCAGCTTGGAAGGACGGTAAGTACGGCCATAACCATAATTGTTATACCCGTATGGATTGTATCCAAACGGCGAGTAATAAAAAGGAGAATAGCCCAGGCCTACCCCCACCGAAACACGGGGTGGTGCAACGTAAACACGGCCGCCGCCATAACCATGACCAAAGCGCTGTGCAGAAGCGCCCAATGCCAATCCTAACGCAACTACTATTACCATCATCTTTTTCATAACAAAGTAATTTTATACTTCTATAGACACAAAAATGATACAAAAGAAAAACCGGTTTCCGCGTTATAACGAATCAATAACAAACGCCTGGCTTTGCTGACGGCTGTATCAGCAGGTTTATATTTTTGTTAACAGGCCGCTTGTTAGAATGACAGTAAGCAAATACAATTGGCAGTCTTTGCAAATATTTCCCCCAAAAAAACCGTTGGTTATACCATCAAAAAAAAAGCGCCCAATGGGCGCCTTCTATATAAAATAACTTATCTGCTGACTATCATTTTTCTGCAAGCCCGCTTTCTTTCCATTTTTTGAAAACGGTAATGGTGCTGTCACTCAGTTTGGGATGACGCATAGGCATAAACCCTCTTTCTTCCGGATTCAGCTGTACACGGCGTATAATATCATCAATGTCTTTTTTGGCGTTGGCATAAACATCCAGCGGCTCTTTATTTCCCCCTTTTGAAGGTACATGACAGGGCGCACAGGAGCTCATAACAATGGGCTGGATACTGGCCTCATAGGTAACGGGAGCAGCTGCTGCAGCTTTCTTGGCAGTATGGCAATAAGACAGAAACATGGCCATCATTACAATCAGCGAGGAGACATAAAATTTTTTCATTGCGTTAGATTTGGTTGGAAATATTTTTAAATATCGTATAAATTTCTGAAAAAAACATTTTCTGCACAACAATCGGTCAACAAGCATTATTTGCCGGCCAATTTTCAATGCGCTGGCGGCCCCCATCTAGCTGTTTATTGCGCCAGCCAACCAACCTGCGCAACAGCAATGGCGCCTTCCATTCCGCAGGTTAAAATACAAGCACTGCAGTTCCCTGTATTTTCTTACTTTTAAGCCAATCAACCAATGTTTATCAACCAATGAAGGACCTATCGCCGGAACCGGCAGCTGTCTCCCCACAATTATCGCGCACTCTGGGTCCTGTTATGTTATGGGGTCTTGGTGTGGGTTATGTTATCTCGGGCATGTATTTTGGCTGGAACCTGGGCCTGGCAGAGGGCGGCACTTATGGCATGGCCATTGCCACTTTTTTCAGCATCCTGCTCTATATCTGTTTTACTTTTTCTTATACTGAGCTGGCCTGCGCTATTCCGAAAGCAGGCGGCGTATTTGACTATGCTACCAGGGCCCTGGGTACCGCCCCGGGCTTTATTGCCGGCGTAGCGCAAATCATAGAATTTGTTTTTGCTCCACCCGCTATTGCCGCAGCCATCGGCGCCTACTTTGTCTACTTTTTCCCGCAGTTTTCGGTTTCCAGTATTGCCATTACGGTATACATCATTTTTACTGCTCTTAATATTTATGGTGTAAAAGCAGCCGCGCTGTTTGAACTGGTGATCACCATTTTCGCCGTATTTGAATTATTGCTTTTTGCCGGCATCACATTGCCGCATTTTCAGCTCAGTAACCTGCAGCACAATCCCTTTCCGCATGGCTGGGTGGGCGTTTGGGCTTCCATTCCCTTTGCCATCTGGTTTTTCCTGGGGCTGGAAGGGGTAGCCAATGTGGCAGAAGAAGCGGTAAATCCGCAGCGCAATATATTACTGGGCTTTGGCTCGGCCCTGTTTACCCTGATTGTTTTGTGCGTGCTGGTATTTATCAGTGCTGTGGGGGTAGATGGATGGGAATCCATCGTGTACCCGTCACCGGGAGCCGCGCCCTCTGATTCTCCCCTGCCGCTGGCGCTGATGAAAATAACCGGCAAGGAGGGACTCATTTACCACCTGCTGATCACCATCGGGCTAATGGGCTTGGTAGCTTCATTCCACGGCATTATACTGGCCAGTGGCCGCGCTACCTTTGAATTTGGCAAAGTTGGCTATATTCCCAAAACGCTGGGTAAAGTGAATACCAGGTTTAAAACACCTGCCAATGCCCTGCTGCTAAATATGGTCCTGGGCATTATTGCACTGTTAACCGGCAAGACTTCGGAAATTATCACCATCAGCGTGTTCGGCGCCTTATCGCTGTACTTTATTTCCATGCTCAGCCTGCTTGCCCTTCGAAAAAAAGAACCTGGCCTGCCACGCCCCTTCCGGGTGCCGCTCTACCCCTGGTTTCCGGTAACAGCCTTGGTCATTTCAGGCATTTTCCTGGTAGCCATGGTAACATTAAATAGTAAATTAGCGCTTATATATTTCGCCATACTGGCGCTTTCGTATGTATGGTTTCATTTTTTTGTAAAAAACAACCCCGATGCAGCATAACCAGACAACGGCAGGCCTGCTTCAGCAACTGGCAGACAAGGATACCCGTAAGGTAAAATTGGCCATTGTAGATATTGATGGCATCCTGCGCGGCAAGGTGATCAGTTTTGAAAAATTTAAATCAGTAGCCGAAAAAGGTTTTGGTTTTTGCGATGTGGTTTTTGGGTGGGATGCCAATGACGCAGCGTACGACAATGCCCGTTATACCGGCTGGCATACGGGCTACCCGGATGCCACTGCGGTAGTAGATCTGCAAACCTTCCGTGAAATTCCCTGGGAAAAAGACCTGCCTTTTTTTATTGCTGATTTCAGGGACGCTAAAGGCAGTGATTTACCTGTTTGTCCGAGAAGTTTATTAAAGAAAATTGCCGGACAGGCGGCTGATGCAGGCTATATCCCCTATTTCTCCCAGGAATTTGAATGGTTTAATTTTGTAAACAACGTAAACGAACTCTACGAAAATAAATTCCGTAACCCGCAACACCTTACACAGGGCATGTTTGGCTATTCAGTGCTGAGGGCATCGCAGCAGGGCGAGTTTTTTCATGCTTTGTTCGACCAGTTGACACAGTTCAAAGTTCCTATAGAAGGCATTCATACAGAAACAGGCCCGGGTGTATACGAAGCTGCCATTCTTTACAGTAAGGTGCTGGAAGCCGCAGACAGGGCCGTTTGTTTCAAGACCGGCGTAAAGGAAATTGCTTCAAGGCATGGCATCATCGCCAGCTTTATGGCCAAGTTCAACGAAAACCTGCCCGGTTGCAGTGGGCATGTGCACCAGAGCCTTTGGAGCGCCGATGGCAAAAAAAATCTCTTCTTTGAGGCAAAAAATAAAACCGGCATCAGTACTATGATGGAAAGTTATATAGCCGGCCAGCTGTTTTGCCTGCCGCATATACTGCCTATGTTTGCACCTACTGTTAACAGTTATAAACGGCTTACAGAAGGTGCCTGGGCGCCTACCACTGTCACCTGGGCCATCGACAACCGTACCACAGCACTGCGGGTACTGCCTGCAGGGGCTACAGCTACCCGCCTGGAGACAAGGGTGGTTGGTTCAGACTCCAACCCTTACCTGGCCATGGCAGGCTGCCTGGCAGCGGGTTTGTACGGCATCAAAAATAAATTGAAACTGAAAACGCCGCCTACTACCGGCAGTGGTTATGCGGATACCAAAAACGGGGTACTTCCCAAAAATTTATGGGAAGCTACGCAGGCCATGAAGCAATCTGCGGTAGCAAAAGAATTATTGGGCGAGGCGTTTGTGCAGCATTTTGCCGGCACCCGTGAATGGGAATGGCGCCAGTTCTCCAAAGTAGTGACCGACTGGGAACTGAAACGGTATTTTGAAATTATATAGAACAGCTGTGAGCTATTAGCTTTGAGCTGCCAGCCTTTTACCGCCCTTGTTGGAGTTTTCTCCAACAGGTAAGATGTAGAAAAAAACAAAAAATAACCATATTGCATGACAGATTTTAACAGCATCCGGCAATACAATTTCCCCGCTACCATCCGCTTTGGAGCAGGCGCCATTAAAGAATTACCCGATCACCTGGCCGCCAACGGTTTCAGCAGGCCGCTGCTGGTAACAGACCCGGTGATAGCACAGCTTGATTTTTTTACCCAGATAAAAAAAGACCTCGCTGCCAAATCCATGTCGGTAGAAGTGTTTTCAGACATCCATAAAAACCCTGTAAAATCAGACGTGCTTAAGGGCGGCGAAGTGTTCAATACCACCCACCGCGATTGCATCATTGGCATTGGTGGTGGCGCGGCCATGGACGTGGCCAGGGCCATCGTACTGCGCATCAACCACCATCGGGATCTATTTGATTACGATGACCTGATTGGCGGTGATAAATATGTAACTGAAGAAGTACCTTATTTTATTACGGTACCCACCACCAGCGGTACCGGCAGCGAAGTAGGCCGCAGCGCCATTATTTCTGAAGACGATACGCACCGCAAAAGGATTTTGTTTTCACCCAAACTGCTGGCTAAAATTATTTTTGCCGATCCACTGCTCACCATGGAGTTGCCTCCTTTTGTAACTGCGGCTACCGGTATGGACGCCCTTACCCATAATATGGAAGCGTTTGTAGCCAAAGGATTTCATCCACTCTGCGATGGCATTGCGCTGGAAGGCATTACCCTCATCAATGAAGCCATCACCGATGCAGTGAACAAACCCGGCCTTGCATCGCGCAGCAAAATGATGATAGCTTCCCTGATGGGCGCAGTCGCTTTCCAGAAAGGACTGGGTGTGGTACATTCACTCGCACATCCCCTGTCTTCGCTGCTGGACACTCACCACGGCCTGGCCAATGCAGTGAACCTTCCCTACGGTATGCAGTTTAACATTGCGGGTTTTGAAGACAGGTTCAAAAGAATGGCGACTGCTATGAACCTGGCAACCACTACCGGGGAAGCAGTAGTAAATCACTTGTTTGAACTCAATAAACAATTGAACCTACCCGTTACACTGGGTGCCATCGGCGTGAAACAGGAGCATATTGAGACGCTGAGTGACCTCGCTTTTGCAGATTTCTGCCATCCCAGTAACCCCAAACCGGTGAGCAGGAATGATTTTAAAAATTTATACACGGCCGCCTTATAATAAATAAATGAATATAGGTGTCAGTTATACGGGATCAGATGCAAAGCACCAGCACTATGTGAACTGGCTGCAGCAGGACCCCTCAGTGAATATCATTACCTTATCAGCAGAGACGGCAGAAAACAAAGGCGATATCGCAGATTGTGATGGATTGATATTGTCCGGCGGCGTAGACATACATCCCGGTTACTACAACAGTAACAATGTGGTGTATCCCAATATGCCCAAACAGCTCTACCAAAAAAGAGATGCTTTTGAAATAGGCCTTTTTAAGGCCGCACAGCAAAGGAACATTCCGGTTTTGGGTGTTTGCCGCGGCCTGCAGCTGGTAAATTGTATTTTGGGTGGTAACCTGCAACAGGATATTGCCTCCAAAAACAGTCTGCACAAAGCCATTGTTACAGAAAAACAAATACAATTTGATAAAGCGCATGGCCTGCACATTGTACCGGGCACACTGCTGGCAGCTATTGCAGGCACAGAACGCAGTGTAGTAAACAGTGCACACCACCAGTGCGTTGACCTGATTGCAGGCGACTTAATTGTGAACAGTTTGTCTGATGACAATATCATAGAAGGTCTTGAATGGAAAGTGAAAGCAGGTAAGCCCTTCCTGCTATGCGTACAATGGCACCCGGAAAGAATGCACGAATTTCAGCTGGAAGAATCCAGCCTGGCAGCAGGCATTGCACAACCATTTTTTGAAGCAGTTAAAAAAGCAAAGTAATTTACCCATGATCATCATTAACCCGGCCACACAGGAAATCATACAGGAAATAGCAGAAGATTCAAAAGAAATCATTGCACAAAAATTTCAGCAGCTGCAAAAAGGCCAGCCTGTGTGGGCAGCCAAAGCCCTGTCGGATCGCATCGGAGTTATTCAGCGATTCTGCGATTTGCTGGAAGCGGAGAAAGACGAACTGGCAAAAACCCTCACGGCCGAAATGGGCAAACCCCTGCAGCAATCATACAATGAAATCAGCGGCGCCCGCGGCCGTATAAAATACTTTATAGAAAATTCCGCCAAATACCTGGCAGAAGAATGGGTAACCCGCGAAGGCGGCACCAAAGAAAAAATTGTGTATGAGCCATTGGGTGTTATTGCCAATATTTCTGCCTGGAATTATCCCTACCTGGTAGGCACCAACGTATTTATTCCGGCGCTGATTGGCGGTAATGCTGTTTTGTACAAACCCTCGGAATACACTTTACTAACGGGCCTGCACATACAGCGTTTACTCTGCAAAGCCGGGGTACCGGGAAATGTTTTTGCTGTAGCGTCAGGTGCGGCAGCCGTAGGTGAGGCCATACTTGCCCTGCCTTTAAACGGGTATTTCTTTACCGGCAGTTACAATACCGGTAAATACATTGCAGAAAAAACAGCGCATAAACTGGTGCCCGTACAGCTGGAACTGGGCGGCAAAGATCCGCTCTATATTGCCAACGATGTAGAAGATGTAAAAGCCGTGGCCATTGGCACGGCAGATGGCGCATTTTACAATAACGGCCAGAGCTGCTGCAGCGTGGAAAGAATTTATGTACAGCAGGACATCTACGATGAATACATTACCGCTTTTACAACAGAAGTAAAAAGCTGGAAGACCGGTTCCCCCACAGAAGAAGGCGTGTATATTGGCCCGCTTACCCGGCCGGCCCAACTGAAAGTGCTTGAACTGCAGGTAAAAGATGCGCTTGACAAAGGCGCCCAATTACTTTGCGGGGGCAAAAAGATAGACGGTAATTATTTTGAACCTACGGTACTCAGCAATGTAACCAACCAGATGCTGGTGATGCGCGATGAGTCTTTTGGTCCCATCATCGGCATTATGAAAGTGGCCAGCGATGAGGAAGCTGTGCAGCTGATGCAGGATACTGACTATGGATTAACAGCAGGTGTATATTCAAAAGAGTTCTCCCGCGCAGAAAAAATAATGCGCCAGCTGAATACCGGCACTGTTTACTGGAACTGCTGCGACCGTGTAAGTGCTGCGCTTCCCTGGAGTGGCCGCAAAAATTCAGGACTGGGCGCTACCCTTTCGCACCAGGGCATTCATGCGTTTGTACAGCCGAAAGCCTATCATATCAGGGGATAAAAATCAGCCGCTGCAGGGTGTGATATACAATGGATGCTTCAGTTTGACAGCTGTTGTTGCTGCGATGGCTGGATCGATTTAACAAACAGCATTCTCAACAGCCAGAAAACAATAAATCCAGCTGCAGCACCGGTGCTGTTCAGAATTACATCGTTGATATCTGCAATACGGAAATTGGTGGCCAGCTGCATCAGCTCGATAGACAATGATACCAGCAGCGCAGTAAATGCCACCGTAAAAAAATTAATTATCCGTTTGTATAAAAGCGGAAGATAAACGCCCAATGGAAACAACATGAAGAAGTTTCCCACCACATCGTAGGTAAGCACGTTTTTCCTGTTTAAAAAATTTAAGGCATCCAGGTTAATGCCATCGCCGCTGTGTATGCGCATGATAAGCCTGTGCCACCAGCCATGGGCAGATACCTGGTTAAAAAAAATAAAATATCCTGTAAGCGTAAGTACGCTGAATACAAACACATAAAAGCTGGATTGCACCAGTACATCAACAGGTCCTTCCTGCCTGCGCCGGAAAACGCCCAGGCCCACCCACCCGTAAAATAAAAGCATAGAAAAAATAAGCACCACCAGTCTTTTATGACCGGCATGCTGAAACTGCTGGTGACGCAACACCGCATACACGCTGCTGATGATAATCACCGGCAGCAAAACCGCTATTTTTCTTGCTATCCCCATCATTTATATAACAGGTAAATTAATGCTTTTATTGCATGTACGCCCATTGCCTATCCGGTTGTACGCTGTAAATACTGTCCAAATCATCGGTTTTACAGTGCCTATTGCGTAAATTAGGCTCATTATTTACCATTGTTATAACAAGCTATATGCAGTATCGTCTACTGGGAAAATCAACATTGTCTCTAAGCAGGATAGGTTTTGGCGGCATGTCGCTCGGAGAAAACTATTCAGACAATGAACGATTGCTGCATGCTGCTATTGATTTAGGCATCAATTTTTTTGATACTGCAGACCTTTATACCCGCGGACAAAATGAAATAAGCATTGGCAGGGCATTGAAAGAAAAAAGAGACAAACTGATTATTGCAACCAAAGTGGGTAACCAGTTAAAAGAAGACGGCAGCGGCTGGGTGTGGAACCCGAAAAAAGAATATATATTATCGGCAGTTAACCATAGCCTGCAAAGACTGCAAACCGATTATATTGATTTGTACCAGTTACATGGTGGTACCATGGATGATAATATAGACGATGCCATTGAGGCATTCGAGATATTGCAGCAACAGGGAAAAATCAGGCACTACGGCATTTCCTCCATACGACCCAATGTAATACGGGCTTATGCCTGCAGATCACAAATCAGCAGCATTATGATGCAATACAGTCTGCTGGACAGGCGGCCCGAAGAAAGCTGCCTGGCGCTGCTGGAGGATAAAAATATCGGCGTACTGGCAAGGGGTGCTTTGGCTGGCGGACTGCTGGTTGACAAACCGGCCAAAACTTATTTGAATTATAGCGAAACAGCTGTGCAGAACGCGGCAGCCGCCATCACCGCAGTATCTGCAGGTAAAAAAACAAATACAGTAACCGCACTGCAATTTGTATTGCAGCAACCGGCTATTACATCAGCCGTAGTGGGCATACGCACCCTGCAGCAACTGCAAGCCGCTGTGCAGGCCGTCGACGCAACTCCGCTGGAGGATCAACAGATGAAAATGCTGCGTCAATCTATTCCCCTGAATTATTACAAAGAACACCGGTAGTTTAGCCGGGAGCCGATAGTCTTTAGTCGGTAGTCAATGGTCTCTTGCCAGATCAAAAGGGTGTCAACCCGGATGCGCTTTTTATTGCTGCAACAGTAATCCTTGATACTTCGCCACAATTTTTGCAATTATTTAAGTAATTAAAACTGGCACTTGCCCAGGAACAATTGATTTTTGTCCCTGGAGCTTGACTACCGACTTGTATTGATTGCAGGCTCCGGCCTGATGATTATCAACTAAAGGCTTTCTAGCGGCTCTGAAGAACTAAAAACTTTCTTCCCGGGCAACCTTTCTCCAATCATCCGCATTTCTTATTATAGCACTCAATCATCAACGGACTAACTTATCCAATGAATACAGCGCAACTGGTTACGGAAGCTAAACAGGGGAACACTGCTGCACAGCAACTGCTGTTTAACCAACTGGCCGGCAAAATGCTGCTGGTATGCCGCCGCTATGTAAAAAGCCATGAGGATGCAGAGGAAATACTGCAGGATGGGTTTTATAAGTTCTTTAAACACCTGCCCGGTTTTACTTATATGGGCGAGCAGGCGCTGCTGGGGTGGGTAAAAAAAATAATGATCAATGAATGCCTGATGCTGCTGCGGAAAAAAAACCTGTTCCGGATGGTAGCAGAAACGGCAGCAGAAGATATACCGTTGCAGGAAGATGCATTGAACAGGCTTTGTGCTGCGGAAATTATCAGCCTGGTGATGCAGTTGCCGGCAGGCTACAGAACGGTTTTTAACCTTTATGAAATTGAAGGGATGAACCATAGCGAAATTGCAGGGCTGCTGGGTATTGCAGAAGGAACTTCAAAATCGCAACTCAGTAAGGCCAAATCATTACTTCAAAAAATGCTCTTGCAAAAAAGCGATAATTATGAGCAACGAAAAGCAAAATAACTGGCGCCAGAAGCTGCTGGAACCGGACATGCTGCCCGGCGAAACGGCTTACAACAAGGAAGCCGCCTGGCAGCTGCTACAAAGCCGGCTGCAGCAGACGCCACACCGTAAAAAAAACTATTTGTATTGGGCAGCAGCAGCCGTACTGTTGTTACTGGGCTGGCCATTGCTGATTAAAAAAACAGCTACACAGCTACTCAAAAAAAATATTGCAGGGCAGCAAGTAAACAAAGCTGTTACTCCCAGCCTGGGGACAAAAAAAGAGCCGATTGCTTTTATCATTGTTTCAAGCCCGGTTGTCCAAAAAACAAGCACTAAAAAGTCATCCAAACAAACAATACAAACTGTCAATACAATTGAAGACCCTGTTTTGTCTGTCTCTATAGACACCCAGCAGCCCCCTTCAGTAGCAACAGCCCCACCCCAGCCTGACAGCACAACCCTTTCGGTGGCAACTGCAATGCCTGAGAAAAAAATACCCGTGGTACACATTAATGAACTGGAAACAGCGGTACCACAGCTTGCATTGTCAACGGAGTCTGTACATAGCCGATGGAGAACAAAACGCTCCCACCGCTCCACCGGCAACCAGCTGGTTGCTGCACAAAAAGGCAACGATGGAATTATCAATATAAAACTTTCTTCAAAAAACTAATTACAATGAAACGACTGATTGGATTACTGGTGCTTGCAACAGGCATCACGGTAAAGGCGATTGCCCAGGATGAACCGCTGCCACCAGCACCCGCCAAAGTCTTTGATATCGGCCCTGAATATTTTAAGCGAAAATTTATGATAGATCTTGGCAGGGGCAACCGCATGCAGGTAGAAGCAGTAGAAATGGAAGACCTGGAACAATTCACCAACATCGACTCGCTGTTGCAGCTATTCTTTAAAGATGTAAAGCATTTTAAAGATTCTCTTTCCAACCAACTGACTGCAAAACGTATTGACTATGTTATAGACCCCGCAGGAAAAAATAAAATAAGGATTCAATCTTTTACGCCCGCAAGCGCCAGCTTCCTGCTACAGGAAGGAAATATGGCAGCTTTAAAACTGGCACAGGATACCATTCATATCATTGGAACAGTCAATTACAAAACCCTGGACGCCCGCAAAACGGCACATACGCTGCAACGTTATTTCAGGATTGTATTTATCGTAAATCAGCTGGAAGCTTTGAACGATTATGCAGACGGCAGCTTACATGAAAAAATGATCACTTTACGTAAAAGCGAACACGAAAGATGGGTGAACGCCGCAGGGCCGGAGGAACGCTGGCAAATAAAAAAGGGCGACAAGTCCATTTCTGCTGCACAGCCCGCTGGCTATTCGTCGGGCCTGGGCGATTACCTGAGAATCAATGCCGGCCTTAACCTGCAGAATTATAAGAATTATTTCACCCCCTCTTTTAATATCAGCGCCGCCATTGTAGTCAATGCAAAGAAAGTTAAATATGATGTCGGGGTAGCCTGGGAACCACATTTCATGTTTGCAAAGAACAACCTGGGCAACCTGCAAACCTACCGGAACGATTTTCTTACACTAACTGCCGGCTTCGATCCCAAAAAAGAAAAAGCAAGCAATCCCAACGAAGCGCATTTCGACTTTTTCCGTCATTTCTCACTGGGCTATCTTGTGAGCCGCAAAGGCGGCTTTTTTGAAGCGCACACTTTCCGCTTGGGTACCGGTGGCATCGACTGGCTGAATGGCAAAATAAAACTGGAACCTGTTTTCTACTTTCATAACTTTTTTAAAGGAACCACTCCGGGATTGAGGTTATCGGTGAATTTTTAGCATCCGCCGCTACCCTTTTCGTATTGAAAAATGCGTGAAAATACTGAGCGCAAATTTATGTTAACTCCTTTTCCGTGTTAGCGCTGCCTGCCCGGCTTTCTCATTGAGGCAGGCGCGAAAAAACAAACGCCCTAACAACCAATAGCTAAAAGCTAACATCCCTTTCTCTCCTTGTTCTCTTAGCCCCTAGAAGTGAAAATTATACGTCACCGCCGGTATCACCGGAAACAGCGAAACCTGCCTTGCTTCTACTTTTAGAGTATTATCGTAAGGACTGCCGCTCTGATCGAAATAAATAAAATAAGGGTTGGCCCTGCTGTACAGATTATAGATACTGAATACCCAGCTGCCCTGTACCCTTTTTTTCCTTTTGGGTATGGGCGTATAGGTGGCTGCAAAATCGAGCCGGTGATAGGCGGGCAAACGGTATTGGTTTACCCTGCTGTATTCCTGTGTAAGCACCCCTCCAATAATGTAAAACCGCTCGGGCAGCGTGGTGGCATTACCGGTACCGTACACAAATACGGCAGACAATTTCCATTTTTTATTCAGCTCATAGGTGCCGACTGCAGACAGATCATGCCGCCGGTCGTATTTGGCAAAATACTTTTCGCCACCGTTTAACTGTGGAAATTTGCGGTAGGTCCAGCTGAGGGTATAACCCAGCCATCCCGTTAACCTGCCTTTATTTTTGCCCACATACAGCTCGGCGCCATAGCTCCAGCCCTTGCCAAAAACAAATTGCTTTTCCGGGTCAGACAAAGAAGGGGTATACCCCTCTTTGTACTCAATCTGGTTGCGCATGTCTTTATAGTACACTTCCAGCGAAGTTTCAAACGTGTTGTCTTTAAAATTCTTGAAAAAACCTGCGGCGTATTGCCAGGCTATCTGCGGTTGTACATAATAGGTACTGGGCACCCACAGGTCTGTTGGCAATGTAGAGCCGGCATTGCTTACCAAATGGATGTATTGCAGGTTACGGGTAACCGCCGCTTTCAGCGAAGTAGCGTCATTGATGGCATAACGGAGCGTAACACGCGGCTCAAGGCCTCCATAGGTTTTTACTTTATCGCCTCTTCCATACACAGTACTGTCCAGCTTGTTGCCATTGGCATCTTCTGTGTATTTTGTGTAAGGGCCTACCTGTTTAAAACTGCTGTAGCGCAGTCCCATATTCAATTTCAGCTTGTCGCTCAGCTCCCAGTCGTCCTGGATATACAGCGCAGCTTCATTGGCATACTTATTATTTTCATTATTGGGGGTAAATGTTGTGCTGTCCTGGTTGCCACTTAATACATTGGGTGTAAAAGTGTGGTGCGTATACAGGCCGCCAAACTTTACTTTGTGCTGCGGTGCAGGGTAATAATCAAAATCTACTTTGGCATTTAGATCTTTTATGCCCGACGCCAGCTTTATATTAAAGCTGCTTTGTGAAGCGTTGAAGGCAAAATTGTATTTATTGTACACCAGGGTGGTATTGGCAAACAGCCGCTGGTTAAACACATGGTTCCAGCGCAGGGTGGCCGTAGCGTTGCCCCAGGGTATATTGGCGCTGAAAGAACGGCGTGAGTTCCTGAAATCAAAGACATCTTTACCAAAATAGCCACTGAGATAGAGCCTGTCTTTATCAGATATTTTATAATTCACTTTTGTATTGAGATCATAAAAATAGTAGCCTGATCCTGAGAACTGGCTGCTCTTTGGAATAAAAGGCTTTACCAATACATCAATATAAGTTCGCCTGGCGGAAACAATGAAAGACGCTTTTTCTTTTTTAAGAGGCCCCTGTATAGAAAGACGTGAAGCAATAAGGCCAATACCGCCATCTACCTGCAGCTTATTTGCATTGCCATCCTTCATAGCTACATCCAGTACTGAAGAAAGGCGACCACCGTATTGCGCCGGCATCCCGCCTTTAATAAGCGTCACGTTCTTAATGGCATCGGAGTTAAAAACAGAAAAGAAGCCAAACAAATGGCCGGTGTTGTACACCACCGCGTCATCCAGTATAATCAGGTTTTGATCGGGTCCTCCACCCCGTACGTACAGCCCCGTATTGCCTTCGCCGGCATTGCGGATGCCGGGCAGCAGTTGCAGTGTTTTTAACAGATCCACTTCTCCTAACAGCACCGGGAGCGCTTTTACACGGGCCACCGACAGATCGAACCTCCCCATTTGTGCATTTTTTACATTTTCGTCGCGGCGTTTGGCGTATACCACCACTTCTTCGCTGGCGGCTGCCCTGGGCGGCAGTAAAAAACTGAAATTCTGGTTGGCGGTAAGATGGATGGTGATGCGCCGGCTCTGGTAGCCAACAAATGAGCACGACAGTTCATAATCGCCTGCTTCCAGCGTAATAGAGTAAAAGCCGTAGGCATTGCTGTTTACCCCCCTCCCTTTGGCGCCCGCCTGCAGGGTGGCACCAATAAGCGTTTCCCCTGTCAGCGAATCTTTGATATATCCACTAACGGTATATTTATTCTGCGCAGGCGAGATAAAAAATAACAATAGAAAAATAGCTAAAAAAGAGAAGGGCTTTTGGTATCCGGCTTTAAAAACACGGTTCGGCATTTGTTGTGTCACTCACTTCAGCTTTTGGTTAAGATGCAGCAAAAATAACCCAAACTGCATTACCACCGGCCGGATAATCCCGTTTCTCTGTCAATACTGACGGTTTTTTGAACAAAATCTGAAAATTGACCCGCCAAAAAATAACATGGCTACACATAAAAACCCCGGGTACCCTGCACAATAGTGTGCTGTAATACCCAGGGTGGAAAGAATACGTTCAGGCAGCATACACACATTACATGAACGTGCTGCCTGGTTTATAAGAAACCGTCCAAAGTCCGCTTATTTTACAGCACGCAGCTGCAATGTTGTTGTATCCTTTTTCTTGGTTGTATCCTTTTTAGGAACCGTATCAGCGATAGTAGCTTGTCCGTTTACGTTATGTACTGCTTTTGTATCGTTCGCAAACAGACTTACTGCTGAAAATGCAAATAATGTACTTCCAATAATTAATAACTTCTTCATGATTTCACAATTTTAAAATGAGGTAATACTGGCTCATAACCAACTATGGTGCCACAACAGAAAATGTTGAAAAAAAATTCAATGTGAGAATTTCCCTGAGCATATTATTCCACACATTCTGTAGACTGAAGTACCGAAGCCATCTGATACATATGCCTGTCCGTTGACCTGTAAGCCGCGCAGCCACTGCATCACAACAAATTTTGGTGACTGGATTGTATATCCGGTGTTGTTAAGTCTTTACTAAATTACCCTCACTGGCGTCTTTTAGTAAATCGCCACTATTAACGAAGTCTTTCCGGGTTCTCATCCAGGCCTCAGGAAGGCCAAGCTATCCGGGGTAACAGGAAGTACACATTAAGCGGAGGATGACGGGGTTAGTAGCACAACAGCAGTGCGCTGAACTATTGAGAAGTAAACAAATTTCTGTGATCTTTTTTTCACTGTTAACCCTGAGCGGGAAAGTGCAGCAAAAACACTAACAGCCAATAGCTAAAAGCTCATTTTACTCCTTTTCTCTTAGCCGCTCTTAGCCCTACAATCCCCGCTCTCCTTTCTTCTGTTTCAGGTTGGCAAGTGTAGGATCCATTTTAATGGCCTGGTCGCAAAGCTGCATACCCTTGTCTTTATCGCCTTTTTTCTGGTAGGCCAATCCAATCATATAAAGCGATTTGGCATTTTGCTTGTCATACCCAAGTATTTTGTCCCAATAATCAATTGCTTCCTGGTATTTACCGGTTTTATAATGCAGTTCAGCAATGCTGTACAGCAAGGTAATATCCGCCGGTTTTTTCTCCAGCACTTTCTTCAGCATGTCAATGCATTTGTCCAGCTGGCCAGTACCTTCATACGATATAGAAAGGTTTTCAATATAATCGTTGTCTGTTTTATAACCCCTGTCTGCTGCCAGCAGGTAATACCTAATAGCTGTTTTATCATCGGGAATAGCGGCATAATTAAGCGCACACTCATATACCCAGCGGGGTTTTGTAGTATCTAATGTAATGGCTTTTACAAAAAACGGGGCCGCATTGCGGTAATTGCTCATTTCAACAAAGCCCCTGCCAATGGTATAAGGAATCTCGGCATTGGTACTGTCCTGTCTGGCCGCCGCCTGTAAATACGTATAGGCCTGCCCGTAATCTTCCAGCTCTGAATAGCTTTTACCTATCAGAAGATCCGTATTATTCCCAATTTTAAGTTGCTGCATTTTTTTAGCGGTGGCAATGGCATCGTTCCAACGGCGTGTCCAGAAATAGAGGTTGGCCAGGTTTTCATTGGCCACCGGGTCATTGGCATCCTTCTTCAGTACTTCTCCGAAAGCCTGGATGGCATCTGGATATCTCCTCATTTCTACAGAAACATTGCCCAGTTCGCGCTGCGCGGCTGTATTGCCGGCATCAAACTGTATGGCTTTTTTGTATTGCTGGGCAGCTACCAGCCATCGTTTCTCCTGTTTGGCTTCATTGCCTTTTTGTAAAAAATAAGTGGCGCTGTCGGTATTCTGTGCATAGGCTCCTGCTGAGAGAGAAACCAGCAGTAATAAAAGTAAGTTCTTCATAACGCTGCATTTTAAAGAGTAGATGAATAATATGGGCCAATACGCGTCCCTGGTGCCTTGAATCACGGGGCAAAGAATACGTTGGTAATGATCGATCGGTTAATAATCAGCACCCACGGGCCATACTGTTCATTTACTTCAATACAATGGCCCCTAACGCGGGCAAATGCACATTTATTTCAAACCGATGCGTGTTTTTGTCCACCAGGTTTACCCCTGGTTCAGGGTTAAAAACATCACCGGTTCCCCAGTATTTTTTTTCATCGCTGTTAAAAATTTCTTTCCAGGATTCTTTTCCGTGGGCATATACTTTCCAATCCCTTCTTACTACCGGGGTCATGTTCAAAATAACCAGCAGGTCATTTTCCGGCAGTAATCCCCTGCGGCGGTAAACAATTACAGATTCCTGCCGGTGGTTCACATCAATCCATTCAAATCCTTCTTTTGAAAATTGATTTTCATACATGGCAGGTTCACTGCGCAGCAGCAGGCACAAATCCCTTACACAGTCTTTCATGCCCTTGTGCGGGGCATGCTGCAACAATTCCCAGGGAAGCTCGCTTTTGTATTTCCACTCAGTTGTACTGCCAAATTCGTTACCCATGATCAACAGTTTTCCGCCCGGGTGGGTGAACATATAACTGTACAGCAGGCGGAGGTTAGCAAACTTCTGCCATTCATCGCCCGGCATTTTATAGATCATGGGCGATTTGCCGTGCACCACTTCATCATGACTCAGCGGCAGCATAAAATTCTCATCATAATAGTACATCATGCTGAACGTAAACTTATCCTGGTGGTGCTGGCGGGCAATGGGGTCCAGCTTGAAAAAGTCCAGGGTGTCGTGCATCCATCCCATCATCCATTTCATTCCAAACCCCAGGCCGTCTGCAAAAGTGGGTGTAGACACCCCGGGCCAGTCGGTAGCTTCTTCGG